>PMIL01000220.1 GCA_003157075.1 Bacteroidales bacterium
CCCCAATTCATATTTCATCATAAAATCCACCCATTTATCTTTATCTTTTGCCAGTTCATCAGCAATAGAATTTTGAGTCAGTTCATTAAGTCCGTATTCAGCAAAAACTTGCCTTACCTCTTTCTTTTCTTCTTCAGGGATCAATTCTATCTCTTCGTACTCTCTTTTTAGTTCAGACTGAAAATGTTCCTGTTCAGTTTTCCCTGCAAGATAGCCACCCAAGCCCATAGCAATGCTGCCGGCAACAATTTCAGCTATACCCGCAGTTATAACTATGGAGTTGTGCTGAACAGCTCCGCTCAGGCCGGCTGCCAGCGCAAAGGGGACAGTCAGTCCGTCTGACATGCCAATTACAATATCGGTAATAAATTCCGAACTTCCAAGATGTTCTTCTTTGTGAATTATTTGTGTTCCAGCCATCGTATCTGTTATATTTTAATGATTGTTGAAAGTCTGGGTTTTTCTATAATATACACGGTACCTGCAAAGATCAATAGCAGTATCGTATGAAAACCAACCCTGAGAACGGATAAGTCCGGCTTGATTATTACGCTTATTGCATATAAAAGAACGGATAAGCCAAGATACCCGCAAAATTTTCCAAGGTTATATTTTACAGGAAAATATTTCTGACCGATAAGGTAGGAGAGGATCATCATTACACCGTAACAGATAAAAGTAGCCCAGGCAGATCCGTAGTAACTGTAAATCAGGTGATCAGAACTAAGAGGAATCCACCAGAAATTCAGAATAAGTGTAATTATAGCACCTATCAGAGAAAGCCATGCACCCCATGAGGTTTTTCCTGTAAGCTTATACCATATAGAGAGATTATAATAGACACCAAGAAAAAGGTTAGCCATAAGTAAAACCGGAATAACACCTCTCCCTTGCCAGTATTCTTTACTCCTGACAAGCATTGGCATGATGAAATCATCTAGATAGAGCATGGTGCCAAGAAAGATTAGTGAAACAATAATGATGAAATAATCCATGATTTTGGCATACACCTCTTTGGCATCTTTTTCTTTTGCCTGTGCAAAGAAGAATGGCTCGGCTGCATATCTGTAAGCCTGTATGAATATTGTCATCAGAATCGAGATCTTGTAACATGCGTTATAAACACCAACCTGATAAGTTGAAATATCTTTAGGGAGCAGATACCGAAGTAAAAGACGGTCGAAGGTTTCATTCACTATTCCTGCCATTCCTGCAAAAATTAAAGGGAAAGTGTATATTAACATTTTCTTCCACAAACCTGAGTTTATCTTCCATCTGATTGCAGTAATCTGGGGAAGCAGCATGATGAGAGTTATAGCGCTTGCTGCAAGATTTGAAACAAAAACATATTCTATTCCCCAATTTGGAAGATAAACATGTGTAATGATATGTCCCATGAAACCCTCAGAATAATGGTTCAGTATGAAAGGACACAAAACAAGGAAGAACAGGTTAAGCACGATGTTTATTGTTATGTTTGTCATTTTTACCCAGGCAAAACGGGCCGGCCTGTTCTGAGCACGCAGACTTGCAAAAGGAATGGCAGAAAGAGCGTCGAGTGAAAGTATCCATGCAAACCATCTTACATATTCAGGATGATAGGGATAATCTATCCACCGGGCTATATCGCCTGAGAAAGATAACACCAAGCATAGGAAAAAAACTGAAGATATAATAAGTGAGATCATGCCAGTACTAAACACCTTTCTTTTATCCTTCTCCTGTTCGTTGAATCTGAAAAAGGTCGTTTCCATACCATATGTAAGAATCACCATCAGGAAGGAAGTATAGGCATAGAAGACACCCACTGTTCCGTATGCACCAGGCTTAAATACAGATGTATAAAGTGGTACAAGCAGATAGCTGAGAACACGGCCCAAAACACTGGGAATTCCGTAAATCGCTGTCTGACCTGCAAGGCGTTTTATTGCTGTCATGATGTCAAAGGTAAAAAAAAGAGAGGATTCTTATAAGGTTTAATAAGGCATTCCTCTGCTTTTAAATAAAATCATCCACCATGCCAATTCCTTCTATTTCATAATTTCGATGTCAGCGGAGATCAGGCAAGAAAGTTTGATCAAATATAGAGATCTGATAAACATGATCATCCACTATACACTCTGGAATTCAGACTGCAAATCAGATTATTTTATATTTTACCACGGAGTTGCACGAAGTTTCATGGAGTGGGCCATGGAGTACATAACACCGACAAATCAATATCCGACTGGATATTTAATAAATTAAAACAGTGTTACTGTGTGATAACTCCGTTTTAATCAGTGGTTAAAAAGTAATGTGGCAGATAAGTAAATTAGTTATTTCTGATTATAAGCTTTTTCAAGGTCCTTTATAATGATTTTATTCATCTTAAGCATAGCTGCCATTACATTTTTTGATTTATCCGGATCAGGATCACTAAGATATTTCATCAAAACAGAAGGTATAACCTGCCACGATAAGCCATATTTATCCTTAACCCAGCCGCACATGCTTTTTTCTCCGCCAGCAGATAGTTTTTCCCAAAGATCATCAACTTCCGCCTGAGTTTCGCAATCAATAAAAAGGGAAATCCCTTCAGAGAATTTGAAATGAGGACCGCCATTGTACACAAGAAATTCCTGTCCATCTATCTGGAAAGATCCGGGACTCGTGATCTTAGAGTTTTTGAAAATTGAAACATAAAATTTCATTGCCGCTTCAGCATTTTTTTCGAACATCAGGAATGGAGTAACTTTTTTCATGACTTTCCTTATTTTTTGTTTGACCTGTTTAATAGAGCTAATGATAAATGTCAACAAAAAAAAATGTCAGAATGTTCAATATAATTGCTGATTTTTCAGATATTGAAGTGGCAGGGAAGAAAATTTTTCGATACAGTTCAGCGATTTATATTAATCGAAATTCATCATCTCCAGCTCTATTTTCCAACTGTCTCCGGATAACTTTTTCCAAATTCTCACATAATGTCCTTTTCTCACCTTTGGTGCGCCAAGAATCTTCAGTAAACCATAGGTATACCCAAGGTCGCCCGAACTTGCTGCCCCTGAGCCGGATGTTTCCCAGATCAGTGTTTTATCAAAACTGTTGATAAATGAATTAATGGTATCTTTATTTGTCGTGGGAAGATGTCCCTTCAGTTGAATCCTCGCATCCCGTTCAAGAAAGGAAATATAAGTGGATGGTAAGGGACTCTTTTCCCAGATTGCAAGAATTTGTTTGTCTCTGTCTGATAATTCTTTCGATAAAAATCCCGTATTCACAACAGGCGGATTTTTAACAGCCTTATCTGCACCTGAAGGAAATGAAATCGTGTGTTGAGGATTCATAACAGCCGGAGTTTCGGAACCTCCGTCAAGGATTACTTTCCATTCTCCTTCAGACTGTTTCTTCCATACAGTGAGAAAATATCCCGTTGCGAGAGCTGCGGTATTCGGACGATACTCCTGGACCTCCCATGGGCCGGTGCTGATACCAAAATCGCCACTTGCGGAAATATCCATGAATTCAGGTTCCCATTTAAGCACGAGCGGCGAGGCTTTACGTTCTTTTGAGAATTGCTTTCCGTTCGTAATCCATTTATCAGTGAAGATAGCAGACTCTTCTGCGAAGTTTTTTACAAAAGCTTCATTCCGTCCTATCATTACTGATTCCTTTGCAAAAATACGTTCAGCTTCTCTCAAACTGAAAAGCGCTGAGCTGCTGTCAGGTTCCTGGGCCATAACAGAAGTGGCCATTAATAAGGGGAAGAGGATAAAGTACTTCATAGGTTGCTTAATTTAAGATAAGTTGCCTTTCATCATTTTTATTGCGTACCAGCCATCTGGTATGCGTCCGACTTAAGACCGGAAACTGGCATAGAGACCCTGCACAAATCGAGCATAAACCAGCTGAAGGCAATCTACTGAAATAGTAAGAATAATTATAGAGAAATCTTTACAGTTTGAGATTAAACCCGATCATAAACCGGGGCATTAAAAATGGTTGATTTATAGCTTTATTTGCATCCTTATATTTAAAAGGATTATTGTCGTTCTGATTGTTCTCTTCCGGATTTACGTTATCATTGTCAGGGCTGTATGATGTATCATGTCCTGTCAGAGTACCTGGCAGATAACCATCTAGTCCGTAAGTTAAGAAAAGAGAAAGTTTTTCTGTCATTTTGAAATGGTTCTCAAGGCCAAGGCCAATTCCCCATTGGCTGGATGTTACATCAAAAACCTCATTTCCATCCACATAATCGAAATGACCACGGAAAGTAGAAAACCTCGGACCAACAACTAGGTATGAATTATTATTACCGAAAATTGTTTTAGGAAACAGAAAATCAAATCTGAAATCAAATGACCTGCCATTTTTTTCAGGAACTCCATTTGTAGCATTATTAATAAAAATCCTGCGGGCATCAGCTGCATTTCCTGGATTAAGCAAAGTTAGCCCTATCCCAAATCTTATGTCAATCGGAAAGCTTTTTCCAAAATTATAAGCAGTAATGTTTGTCTGAATTCCGAATCCCCTGTTATATCCGGTAATAATTCCGGCTGTGTATTTTAAAGGTGACTTGTCTGTTACCTGTCCGTAGATTGTGGAGCCAAGGCTTATCATGAGCAAAGCACTTCCAGCTAATAATGGTTTTAATTTCATAATTCAAATTTTTGTTTAACAATTGGCTTCAATTAAAAACGCAGAATTATGAATAATATTTTACCATAGTTATTTTTAGGAAGTACTGTGCTTAATACTCTGGTGCAATTAATCATTGTCACATCTGAGCAGAAGTATTTTGAAAAGGTCAGGCAATCGGTTAGCTAAAGGATTAAACAAAGATCGCCGAATTCATGCCATAAATATTTCTTTTCAATTGCTTCCTCATAAGTTTTTTTTATCAGTGCGGGGCTGAGAAATGCACTGATTAAATCAAGGTGACTAGCTTCCGGTTCATGAAAACCAGTTATTAAACCATTGGCTATTTTCAATTTATGACTTTCCGTTATTCTGAGGGAAGTGTACGCGTGTCCCGGAACGACCTTCCCGGTCTGAAGTGCGGACGATTCAATGACACGTACGACTGAGGTGCCGACTGCAATTATTCTTCCTTTACTCATCCTGTTGGTCTCGATTTTATCGGCAGTGCTTTCTGAAATAAAGTACTCTTCTTCTGCTATTAAATGGCCGGCATTTGAATCATCATCCATGTAAGAGCTTAAACCTGTATGGAGGGTTAGGAAAGCAGTATCGATACCCTTGTTCTTCAGATCAAAAAGCATTTTCCAGGTAAAAGCCCTGCCTGCACTTGGCATTTCGGATAAACCCGGATCTTTTGCGAATACGGTCAGAAAATATTCTAATGGCAATGGTGCTGATATATATCCATAATGGATCGGTTTCCCTATCTGGTGGAAAAGGTTTATTAATTCCGGACCATTTGCAGAAAATTTAATTTTCCACAATCTCGGGTTATGTATATTTCTTTCAATTATGGTTGCTGATAAACCTGATTCAAATTCTATTTTCAGTCCGGGCTGAAGATTTGAATGAAAATGGTTCTTGTTTCTGTAGAGAAACAAAACCAGCCAGCTGTCATCTGGCAGATGTTCAGCCAATCTCACTTCCAGGTTTTGCTGTGCTTTATAGTTAATTGTCTTCAACGAAGCAGGCAGAGTCCTGCTGGAATTAAAGATTAACAGATCGCCCCTTTTTAAATAATCTGATAGATGATTAAATGCAGAATGATAAGTTTTTGCGTTTTTGCGGTCAAGCACAAACAGTTTTACATGGTCGCGGTTGATTTCACGCAGTTCAGGTGGTTTTTTTGCACTTAGCGCATCAGGGAGAGTAAAGCTGATAGGGGTTTTATTTTTTAAAACTTTGTTATGCATGATGTTTAGTTTTGATTTTTTCTTTCCATTTCTCCTGGGCCTGAAACCGGTGACCTGATATTGAGGCCGATTCATTCGAAATATTTTTTACACACTCCCTTTAGTATCCGGTAGTGGTTTCAGGATACCTGTCAACCCTTAACAGGTTCCTGATATATCCCGAATATATTACCTGCAGGGTCAGTGAACCTGGCAGTCAACTCAGGGGAATCACCACCAACCGGCTGGACAATTTTCCCTCCGTTTGAAATAATAGATTTTACAGTAGATGTCACACTGTCCACCATAATGTAAACTAAAATACCCGTTTCGGTTGATGGCAGCCTGCCGACAATCCATGTGCCACTTACTTCATTTACNNAACACTTTCTTGTAAAAAGATGCCGAGAGCAATACATCCACAGCAGGTATTTCTATATAGCATATTTTGCCGTTTGCTATGGTAGGTTGTTTACTATTTTCCATTTACTTTTCAGTTTAATTTTTCCGATCCTTAGTAAAATTCAGATTTAATTTACTTTATCGGTCCTATATAACAAAAAAGTCGTTGATTTGTTGGTTTTCAGTTTGATAAAAAGAATAGGTCAGC
>PMIL01000312.1:0-3846 GCA_003157075.1 Bacteroidales bacterium
TATGAGTTTTACCTGTACAGGTTATTTCTTGTTCCCATATTAATGGCTGCATTTGTTGGAATATCATCACATAATTATTTATTTGCCATTATATTTTTCCTCGCATTATCATTTCCGATGTGGTTAATAACTTTAATCCGGCATCGGTTAATGCTGGGAGAGGTTATTATGGACATTGAAGTCCTGATTATCGAAAAAAAGGAAAAAGAAAACCCTTTCATACAGGTAGATAATTTAAACTACCGTTTGCCGGGGGCAGTAGACTGGACACCGGAGGATGGAGAGTGGAAACCTGAAGACGGAGGGTGTGGAAACCGGAGGATGGAGACGGGGAACCAGCATAATTATACTTAAGACTCACAGATGAAAAGAGCTTTCAGTGATGGAATGAAATTTGAGAATCTGCGCCCTCAGGATATGCCTCTGGCAGTTGGAGAATATGAAAACTGCTCTTTTATAAGTTGTGACTTTTCAAATACTGATTTATCTGATATAAATTTCCTCGAATGTGAATTCCGGGATTGCAACTTAAGTCTTGCCAGGCTGACCCGAACATCTTTCAGAAAAGCTAAATTTATCAACTGCAAATTATTAGGGCTGCATTTTGATGATTGTAACAATTTAATAATCACTTTTGAATTTGAAGGTTGTACTTTAGATCTCTCATCATTCTACAAGCTAAAACTCAAAAATACAAGATTTAAAAATTCGAAAATAAATGAAGCTGATTTTACAGAAACAGATTTACGTAATTCTTCATTTGATAATTGCGATCTGCAAAAAACAGTATTTGAAAATACAAACCTCGAGGGAGTTGATTTTCGGACTGCTTTTAACTATTCCATCGATCCGGAATCAAATCGCATTAAAAAAGCCAAATTTTCGGTACCCTGGATAACAGGATTACTCGATAAATATGATATCGAGATAGAAAATTAAAAAACAGCCGGGAACTCATATAACTGAGAATAGATAGAATGCTAGAGTATCATCAATTGAATATTAACTTAATTTTAACAAGGCCCTTGCTGAAGAAAATGTTCAATTCTCCATACTGCTTAGTAAAATGAAGAAACTTTACTCTTTTAATTTTATAACAAGAATCCTGTTCCTATTATTAACCCCGACCTTATTTCGTGCATTGAATTTTGCATTTATCTGGCATTCCATTTATTGGGGGGCAATTACCATAGTTGTAATAATCTGGAGCATTGCAATTTTAATTTCGCCATTATTCGGTCGATTAGGTTGCGGCTGGATTTGCTTCATGGGAACAATTCAGGATCTTACAAGCCTTCATTCTATATTCCATATCAAGTGGAATAAACCTCTTATCTGGATAAGAGTATTTAACATTTGTGCTTTTTTTACAACCGCATTCATATTTTTCTTTATACGTCTGGATTCCGGAACCATTAACGGAATAAAGTTTGACCCATGGTTTTTAAATATGGATTTCAATATTCACTATAAGCATATATGGATTTATGATACGCTGGGTGCTGTTTTACTTGGATTATTATTAGAGCGTCGCTGGGCATGTCGCAACTTATGCTTTATGGGTGCATTATGTGCTTCAGGAGCATCAATTTCCAGGTTAATACCGGTAGTTGATACCCAAAAATGCAATCTCTGTGGCAAATGCGAAATAGATTGCTTAGTCAGAATACCGATTAAAGACTATATCATAAACAATCATGGATTAGTAACTAATCCAGAATGTCTGATCTGTGGCAAATGTGTTGAAAGCTGCAAACCCCAGGCTTTGAAAATCAAATTTATATGGAATCAGAAAAAGTATATTAAAAATGTTGTTTAAATCCGTCAGATCAAACAGCTTTGCATTCATAGAACTTATTTAGCTAAGTATGGACGACAAGATAAAAAAATATGCAATATCGGCTCAAAGAGGAGAGATAACAGAACATTATGTCTACATGCGGCTTGCAGCCAGTTGCATGGACAAAAAAAATGCCAGTGTCTTAAAAAATATTGGCGAACAGGAAATGAAGCACTTCCTGTTCTGGAAGTCAAAGACAGGCCAGGACATAAAACCGGACAGATTCAGGCTTTCCCGAACTGTCTTCCTGGCACGCATCCTTGGGATGACCTTTATTCTTAAACAGATGGAGAAAAAAGAGGATATAAGCTCAAAGCAATACTCCGAATTATGCTCTGTCTTTCCTGAGCTGGAAGATTTTTCTAAGGAGGAGAAAGAACATGAGAAATCAATTCTCGAAATGCTTGATGAAGAGAGCCTGCAATTTGTCGGATCTATTGTACTCGGATTAAATGATGCGCTGGTTGAGATGACTGGTTCTCTCGCCGGATTCACCCTGGCCCTGGGTAGTACAAAAGTAATATCTCTTGCCGGTCTGGTTACAGGCATTTCTGCCGCTTTATCGATGGCCGCATCAGATTACCTGTCTTCAAAAGCGAAAGGTGATGCCAGGGCTAAAAAATCTGCTGTTTATACAGGTATTTCTTATATTCTTACGGTTGTCCTTCTGATATTGCCTTTCCTTCTTATGACCAGTAAATATGTTGCGCTGGCAATTACGCTGGCTACCGCTATTTTAATAATCTTTTGCTTTAATTATTATATCTCTGTTGCAAAAGATCTCAGCTTCAGGCAACGTTTCTTCGAGATGACTTTCATCAGCCTTGGAATTGCTGCCTTCTCATTCATTATAGGGTATGTTTTAAAACTTATTCTTGGGGTAAATTTGTAATATTCATATAATTGATCAAGACTATATTAGAATGAAAACAAAACATGAGCAGTTGTTTACTTGTTCAATGAGAAACATTTAGGATTCTGTTAAAATTGCTTAAATTAGGGAAATTTATTTTTACTTTAGAAGCAATGCCGCTTACAACTACAGTTCAATTAATGATCTTAAATCTAAATATAATGAAAAACAGGCTTGTAAAAGTTCCAATTGTAATAGTTGGGGTTTTCCTTCTGAATTCTTGTGCCACAATGTTTTATGGAACAACTCAAAAGGTAAATATTAATTCGAACCCATCAGGGGCTGATTTATATATTAATGGCATAGCGACCAACAGGCAAACACATTGCGAGGTTACAATAAAAAGAAAGGTTGGAACAACAGAATTTAATAAGAAGAATCAATACAATTATGTACTTAAAAAAAATGGTTATGCAGATTATTTAATTTCAGATAATGCTAAATTTAATTATGTGTCTCTTTTAAATCTGTACTGGGTAGGAATACCTTATATTATTGATATTCCGACTGGTGCAATCTGGAAATATGAAAAAAATAACACTGCAAATCTGGCCCCTTCTAATGCAACCGCTCAGAATACTTCTGTCGAATTTCGGGCAACCGAAAGCGCTCCTCCAAAAGCAAACCCTGCTCCTGCAGTAAATAATAAAACAATAAATAATGTCGGGAAATATTACGCATTGATTATCGGGAATAATGTATACCAGGACCAGAATATTCACACTTTGGATGAACCGATTAAAGATGCTACAAAGCTGTATAACGTCCTTACGACAAAATATACTTTTCTGAGCCAGAATGTAACATTTCTTAAAAATGCTTCTTATGAGCAGATGATACAGGCGTTTGATGACCTAAGCAATAAAATCACAAAGGATGACAATGTTTTAGTGTTTTATGCAGGACATGGCTGGTTTAATGAAACACAAAATCTTGGTTACTGGCTTCCGGTTGACGCTAAAAAAAGCAATACGGCTTACTGGATACCCAATAGTCGTATAAGCGATTATATGAACAGCATAAAATCCAAACATACCCTCTTAATTGCTGACGCTTGTTTCAGCGGAAGTATATTTAAAACAAGAAGCGCATT
>PMIL01000312.1:3853-4306 GCA_003157075.1 Bacteroidales bacterium
TTAGTTCAACGATTAAACGAGAACAAAGAAAAATATCTTTCCTCGGATATGCTGTTTACCAGCTTCAGGCAAGCTGTTCTGAATAATAGTCCTACTGAACCACAATATGGTACAATCCAGAACGCCGGCGACGAAGGCGGAGAATTCATCTTTATTCTTAAATGATTGTCCTCGGTTTTAGATTTAGTATCCAGACTGACTAATAACAGAATTAATTAGTATATACTGAGAGGATAATAAATCTTACTCTTGTTGAAACATGTTTAAATATCACTCGCTGAATAACAACCTCGTTGTTGCAGAACTGATTGATGAAAGTTTCGTTATAAAAGATTCGCAGGATGCAATCGATTTATTTACGAGTAGCAATGAAGGATGTAACAGGTTTATTATCTATAAGAAGAACCTTCATGATGATTTCTTTAATCTCGGTTCCGGAATTGCGGGGGATAT
>PMIL01000217.1:0-12300 GCA_003157075.1 Bacteroidales bacterium
CCCCAACCCCCAAATGGGGGGCTAATAAACAGGAAATAAGATTTTACTTCTTTATTCTGAATTAGTATGTTTGCTTTTCCGACTTCATTAAGTCCCCCAAATGGCGGATTTAGGGGGTAAAAAACACGGAATTTGACATTTTAGACCCAGCTATTATTCGGAATAAATTCCTATTTTAAAAATTAAAACTATTTTAAGAATGAAAGGTGTAAGTGTCGAATATCCAATGTACTTTGGTGCTAAACCGGATATTTTTAAGTTGGCTAAAGAATTAAGGAAATTGGAGACNNAAAATTGGTTATTGAAGTGGATGGGAGCATACATGATATACCTGAATATCAAGCCCATGATATCGGAAGAAGTGAAGTCCTCAATGATTTTGGTATTACTGTCATAAGATTTACAAATGAACAAATACTTAATGAAATTGATTCTACCATTAAGCAAATAGAAATAACAGCAAAAAAATTGCAAAGTGAAATCAGATAATCTCCTTATTTGTGAAGATTGGTAAAAATAAAAGTGAAAAATAAAAAGAAGGAGGATAATAGCCCCCCATTTGGGGGGTTGGGGGGTAAAAAAATGCACAACTTTGCAACAAGTCTAAAAAACGAACTCTTAAAGGGTCTTCCCGGAACTGACGTCCAATGGCAGATGGCATCTTCGGATCGATTTGTCAGAGATTTCCCAAGGGTCCCTGGGAACGACGCCCGTGTTGCTGCTGTATTGATACTTCTTTTCCCCGAGAAAGGATCTGTGCACACCATCTTCATGCAACGTCCTGAATATGAAGGTGTTCATGGTGGTCAGATAAGTTTTCCGGGTGGGAAGCAGGAACCGGAAGATGAGAATACTGTTCAGACCGCCCTCAGGGAAGCATATGAGGAAACAGGCGTTGACACCTCCAAAATTAAAGTTATCGGAACACTTACACCCCTGTTTATTCCCGTAAGCAATATGATTGTAACACCTGTAATTGGATGGATGGACAAAAAACCTCTGTTTAAATACAGGCCGGAAGAAGTAGTCTTCCTGATTGATGCCGATTTAACGAGGCTTATTGATCCTTCTATCGTAAAAACAAAACCAATTGAATTAAAAGGTGAAATGGTGGAGGTGAAATATTTTAATTATGATGATAATACGATATGGGGTGCAACAGCTATGATTCTACAGGAGTTACTGGTCATTTTTAAAAGGGGAGGATTTATTCCTCAGGAATGATATTCTTATAACGCTCAAACCTGGTAAGTACCTCACTTACAAATTTCACTGATTCAACTCCTTTAAAATATCCGTTTTTAACTACACTATCATTGAAATACCTGGGGTCTGACTTTTTCAGTAGCCATATTGCCACATTCCCGTCCCAAATCTGTGGATTCATCCCGTTTTTCTCCGCAAGCTTCATAGCATCAAGCACATGACCCGGACCTGCGTTGTATGAAGCGAGGATAAAATTAATTCTCTCTTTCTTGTCGGGGATCTTTGAATCAAATATTGTATGCAGCCACGCTATATAACGAATTCCAGCTTTCAGATTATTTTCGGGTGAAGATGTAATATCAATCCCGAAATTTTCCCCTGTATCCGGCATGACCTGCATCAATCCAAAAGCGCCGGTATATGATTCAACAGTCGGATCAAAATGCGATTCCTGACAAATAAGTGAAGCCAGCAACCTCCAGTCCCAGTTGATGATGGCGCTGAACCGCCTGATCATTTCATCGTACTCGGAGACTTTTCCTGTATTCAGAGCATAATAGTCACTTCGGACAATTGAGCTGGAGCGGTTGTTTTTGAAATATTTTGCATAGAGCAGAGCGTAAGATCCGGTCTTAGTATAAGATGTTATCCAGCGGTTAAGTTCAGCCAGGAGAGCATCAGAATTATTTTTTCTTATGCCCCATGCAGTGTTCTGAGATGTACCTACAGTGGTGCTGACATCAATGTCAGAATAATATGATGAATTCACAAGGGCAAGATTTTCGTCACATATCGTGTATTCAATTTCTCCCTTGGCCACATTTTGAATCAGTTTTTCCGATTCAAAAGGAACCTCAATAATATTGACAGAATCTCCCTTTTCCCTGGCATTAGAAATAAGTTGTTCAGCCATTGATGATCCTGCTTGCACGTAGATTGTCTTTCTCGCCAATCCTGACTGATTCCTTATTAATTTTTTATCCAGTGCCTCTGCAGATAATGTGCGCCAGTTTCCGGGTTTTCGTTGAACCAGAACCTGTCTTGTCTTACCAAAGGGAGCTGTAAAAAGCACATCCTTTTTCATCGAAGAGTTAGCATCAAGACTGAATGCAAGAAGATCTGCTTCACCGGATTTTAACATTCCGAAAGCTCTATCAGGATGATTTTCTGTTATGATTTCCAGATCAATTCCTATATTATCTGAAAATGATTTCAGTAGCTCATAATTAAACCCCATCGGTTCACCCTTGTAGATGAAATAGTCTGTTGAATTAAAGTCAGTCACAGCAATCAGCTTCCCTCTTTTCCTTATAGAATCAAGATCACAGGAAACTAAAGTGTTGTTTGAATTTTTAGAAGTCCGGGGGCGATTCCAACAGTAAATAAAAACTGTTGTAAGAACAACGAATAATAATATTAGCTTCTTTACCAAAATACCGTTTTAGTTAAACATTTAGTTTATAAAATGGGTGCAAAGATACAACAATATTTTTAATCGTAAAACGTCCAGGAGAGGCCATATCGTAACATCCTCATATTCATAGGGTATGTAGGTACCATGAAGTAATTGTATCTTATGCTCTGTCCCATAAGGTTGGCATTTACATGATCAAACATTACAAAGACCCTGGTTCTTTTTACCTTAAAATTTAAAAATACATTGATATAAGGATAATCCCCGGCGGTCACCAGTTCCTGACGGTAAAATCTTCCGGTTGCAGGCATGTAGGAGTATGGATGATAAAGTGTATTATAGGTGACATCAACACCCAGCTGTGTATTCAACCTGCCTCCTGTCTTTGCAAACCGGAAAAGATGTTCAAAATATCCGGCTGAGCGAACAGTAGCCAGAGGAAGGTCAAGGATTGAAGAATTTGTACTTTGCTGAATTATCAGATCAGTAGCAAGGTGAAATTTCCAGAGCCTCAGTTCATTTTTAAGTGTTACGGCTGCGACTGATAGTCCTCCGGAATATTGTGAGGGATAAGCTGTTGAATCAAAATCCGTATAATTTTTAATAATGGCATAATTGAATTTCAATTCGGTCTTTCTTGCAGGAATTTTGAAGGAGGTTCCCAGATCAATCCTGAACACCTTCTTGAAATTATTATTCCATCTGAAATTGTTGCCTCCCCATTGGTCATACCAGAAGGAGGGCTCTGTGCTCGAAATTGAACCATTTATCAGCCATGTTGCAATCCCTTTTTTCCAGTTAAATGACTTTGCTATTTCACCATTCAGATCAAAATCTCCGGCTCGGTATCCGGTCAGATATAATTCCCCGTTTGCAACCCATCCGAATTTTTCTCCGATGCTATTATATAACTTCCCCAGAAGAACATTACTGATTCTATGGGTTATTGACGGAGTTGCCTGAAAAGGGAAAGGAATCGGTATTATATGACTAAAGGTAAATATCTCATTTCGTATTCCAAATCCTCCGCCAAGCCTGAACTTCCTTGTTTCATCAGTAGTAAAGTCGAACCTCACGGTGTTCTTAAAACTCCTTTGGTTTACTGAATCAGCAGTTATTACAGGAGTCACGAATATAGTATCATAAAAACCCGATGCAGGCTTGGCGTCTTTATAGGTTCTTGCATTGGACTCAAATATAAAAATATGTGTAAAAGTTCCGCTTAATCCAAAAAATCCTGATTTTTTATGCGCTGCTGTATCAGTTTTTAAAACAGGTTTACTGATTAAAAAATACCTCTGCACCAGTAAAATATTCCGGTTTTTTAAAATGCTGTTTGCTAAATTCAGGGCACCAAGATTTGTCCTGACATCACGTGTATTAGAGAGGGTCAGATCATTTACACTGACTATCCCACCGTTTTCAAAAGATGTAATATTGTTTACTCCGATTGAAAAATATGCTTTGTATTGATCTCCTGTATAAGAAGAATAGAGAGTGAATGTTTTAGCCACTGCTCTCTGGTAATTATACTGTCCGAGATCGAATACAATGTCATAAATTGCTCCGAAATTCAAAAACCTGTTAACATTTTGAGAATGCCTCACCCTGAATGTTTGTTCTGAAGTTTCCTTTGGTCCCGCAAAGGTCCAGTCAAGTTCAGTAAAAGGAACCTGGGTATTCATAAAAAGTGATTTTGATGGCAAGCGCATCAGCGGGTAATAATATGCATATAGGAATTTATCCGGATCTGTTATCCTGTCAAAAAAACTCAGCTGGTAAGAAGGCAGGCCATAATTGCCCAGGCTTGCATTTACCGGCGAGTATTTGTCAGCCGCTCTGAATCTGTTAGACAATGAGAAAACTGTATCGATCGGTATGCTTACCTCTTCAGTATAATCGGATGAAAGAGTCCATTCTTTAAGTATCCGTGGTTTTTTTATAGTATCCTGTTTATGAGTATTTGATCTTCCCGGAAATTTTGTAGAATCCTGTTTAAACCCTTTTATTCCAGTAGGAACAGGATGTTGTTTCTGGGCATAAATACCTGAAGATATTGCNNTTCCGGGAAGAATGTAAAGAATACAATTTCCTGTTTTAAGAGGAACGGAATTATGACAATCAAATTATATGAATTAGGGCGAAGTTGCAACCTTCGCCCGGATGAGAACCTGCACAAAATTGCACAAAGAATCACAGAATATTAAGGATCGCTCTCTGGCGCTTTGCCCTGTGCCATGTGCCCTGTGCTATCTAATCTACATTATCATTCAGATACGCATTGTTCTCTCTTAAAACAGGTTCGTCATTATCATCGGAAGTTAATGTGAACTTTGACAGCTTGCTATCAGCTCCGCTTTCAGGTGCAGTTAGGGACATGTTTCTTCTTACGTAGGCAGGAACATCTTCGAAAGTGTCGATATTCTCTTTCATGGTCTTATTTGAAAGGCCTTCCCTTTTAAGGAGGTTTTGCATATGTTTCACTTTCCTCAAAGTCGCCTCAGGTTTTTCTGAGGGTTCATCATTTTCTACTGTCCGTCTGCTCCTGATCTCATCCAGCTCGAGGCTGTTCGTATGACTGAAGTCAATAACACCCTGGGATTCTTCTTCAAAATCGGTAATAATTGACTTTTTGCCTTTTTCGTGGACAGAAAAAACATCATCGCCGGTTTCAGGTATTATTCTCGGGGGAATTGCATTCTTATTTGGCATTAATTCAACCTTACTCGGTTTTTTTGGCTTATATGGCTGGAAAATGCTGTTTGATTCAAACCCTGTGGCGATGACGGTCACACTGATCTCATCCTTAAGATTTTCATCCTTCGATAATCCTCTGATTATAAGAGAATCGTCGGAAGCGCAATCATACATATAATCAGTTATTTCACCTAGCTCATCCATTGTGATCTCATGTTCACCAATACCTGAAGAGATATTAATAAGAATGCTTTTTGCACCGGTGATATCATTAGAATTCAGCAAAGGAGAAGAAAGAGCATCCTCAATAGCTCTGGTGGCTCTGTTTTCCCCAGCTGCTTTACCCATACCCATTATTGATACACCTGAATTTTTCATTACGGTCTCCACATCCGCAAAATCAACGTTTATATAACCTGTGACTGTAATAATCTCCGCAATTCCTTTTACAGCTGTGGTCAGAATGTCATCAGCCTTTGCAAATGCAACTGAAACCGACTGGTTTCCATATATTTCCCTCAGCTTCTCATTATTTATCACCAGAAGGGAATCCACATAATCCTTAAGTTCTGTTACCCCGTCAATTGCCTGTCTGATACGCACCTTCCCCTCAGATTTAAAAGGGATTGTTACAACTGCAATTGTAAGCAGTCCGGCTTCCTTGCATGCCTTTGCAATAACCGGTGTGGCTCCGGTGCCTGTTCCTCCTCCCATTCCGGTGGTTATGAAAACCATCTTGGTATTTCCCGACAGAGCATCCATGACGTCACTTATGTTCTCAACGGCTGCCTGCCGCCCAATTTCCGGTCTGCTACCTGCTCCTCTTCCTTCAGTGAGTGATTCCCCGATCTGCACTTTTATAGGTACCTGGCTTTTTATCAAAGCCTGGTGGTCAGTATTACAAATCACAAAATTCACATCCGTGATGCCCTTTTCAAACATGTGATTGACAGCATTATTGCCGCCACCGCCTATTCCGAGAACTTTTATAATCGACGACCTCTCAACGGGCAGATCAAAGTTCATTATATCGTCTGACATAGCATATTTATTTAATTGATTATGAACAGCATATATTTAAAAAATAACCATATTTATTTGTTAATAGGCTGATCTTCAACCTCAAACATCTTTGAAAGCATAATTTTGAGTTTATCAGTGAATGAGACCTTCTCCTCCTCATGAACCGGAGGCATTGATGCTTCAATTGCCACTTCGGATTCTTCTGTTTTATCTTTCTTAATGTTCGGGTCAGTGATCAGGCTGCGAGGCTGAACAAATTCATCAGAATTCCCGGCATTGAATGTCTTCTTATAGGTTTCAAGATAATCAAAGCCCCTCATTATCAACCCTACACTGGTTGCATACATCGGCTGGTTAATTTCATTTTTTGCTGAACCGGCAAGATGCTCATTAGGAAAGCCGATTCTTACATCCATGGCAGTTTTGAATTTCATCAGCTGCGGAAGATGTTTCAGCATGGCTCCACCACCTGTAATAACTACACCAGCAGCCAGTTTGTCTGCATAACCCGAATTCTGGATTTCAAAATTTACCGCATCGATAATCTCTTCCATCCTCGACTGGATAATATAAGCCAGACTCTTGAATGATATTTCTTTAGGTTCTCTTCCGCTTATACCGGGAATCGATACAACCTTATCCTCGGGAGCAATATCTCCGAGCGCTGAGCCGTACTGTATTTTAAGTTGTTCTGCATGCCGCTGCAAAATTGCACAACCCTCCTTAATATCTTTGGTTACTACATTTCCTCCAAACGGTATAACAGCGGTGTGACGGATAATGTTATCATAATAAACAGCGACATCTGTAGTTCCTCCACCGATATCCACCAGCACAACCCCAGCCTCTTTTTCGTCCTCGGTAAGAACAGCATCAGAAGATGCAAGTGGCTCAAGGATCATATCCTTAACTATCAGATTTGCTTTCCTGATACATTTTTCAATGTTTTTTGCTGCGGCAACCTGACCGATTACTATATGAAAATTAGCTTCCAGCCTTCTGCCGCACATGCCAATAGGACTCTTGACGCCAGTCTCATTGTCAACAATGAAATTCTGAGGAATAACATGAATTATCTCTTCTCCTATATCAATATGTATTTTATGCATATCTTCAATAAGTTTGAAGACCTCCTCTTTCTGAATTTCATCATCGTAGGCTTCCCGAATTATATAGCCTCTGTTTTTCATACTTTTGATATGTTGACCAGCTATCCCGACGAAGACCTCTGAAAACATAATTCCAGACCTTTTCTGTACATCCAATACGGTTGTCTGAATGGCGTTGACAGTCTCTTCGATATTAAGAACAACGCCTCTCTTTACTCCTTTTGAAAGAGCTTTACTGAGTCCGAGAATTTCAATTTTTCCANNGCTGCTACATACTGTTCCTTTTTGTTCATAATTGTCATATGGTTATTTCTGATTATCTCTTCTTTTACAAACTATCTGATCTTTAAATTCAAGATTTATTACTGAATATTTGTCCCAGCCTACCACAGGCAGGACCTTATCATAGAAAGTCTCAAGGTTCCTGAGTTTGCCTTCATAGTTTTCGGTTGACCCAAGATGTATCACCTGGTTGCCGGTTCGTGGGATGAGATCAATTTCATCGTTTCCGTCAACGTAGATCTGGTCGATCTGTGCTGACCAGAAATTATCATCATTAATATAATTCACCAGTGGATATATGTCTTTAAGTATCGAGTGCTTGATGCTTGTGTCAAGTACACTCACTCCGTTAAGCATAGCCGAGCTTATATTTACATTTCCTTCAACTATATGCAGTCTCGGGTTATATAGATTTCTTCTTCTGACAACAACCCCTTCTTCATCCACAAAAAAGTCTCCGCCGTCACCCGGCATGACTCTCATGACTGGGGTACGTTGTTCAAGATAAACATGAACAACTCCGTCGATTGATATATATACTTCAGCCTTTTTCAATTCATGTAATCCATTGATCCTGTTCTCAATTGCCGATATCGATACTTCCTTAACCGGCTTTCCTGCAATTCTCGAAGAATTTCCGTATGCAAGACTTAGAATTTGCTTTTTTGTAACAAAATGATAATCAGACGAATCACTAATCTCAATAACGATTCCTCCGCATGGTCTGGAATTTGCAGAGCTTGCAAGAAAAACCGGTATTATAATAAGGTATAATACAGGCACAATCAGCAATATTTTCAGAAACTTCCTCATCCTCCTCTCTCCCTCCTGAGTTTTTCTTCAATTGGTGCAACGAGCAAATCAATATCACCTGCTCCGATAGTCAGTAAAACATCAATTTTAGCTGAATCAAGATGACCGGGAATATCAGATTTTTCCAGCAACCTCTTGTTGGTGGATTTCATCTTATTGAAAATCATCCCTGAAGTAACTCCATCTATAGGTTTTTCCCGTGCCGGATAAATCGGAAGAAGTATTACTTCATCAAGCTGATCGAGAATTTCAGCGAACCCTGCAGCATGATCGCGGGTACGTGAAAAAAGATGCGGCTGAAATATACCCGTTATTTTACGACCTGAGAAATACTCCTTGATACATGTGATGCATGCCCTGATCTCTTCAGGGTGATGTGCGTAGTCATCAACAAAAGCCAGCCCAGGGATATTAATCCTTATATCAAACCTGCGTCTAACCCCCTGGAACAGCATGACTCCTTTTCTTATTTCCTGTTCAGTAACTCCGCACATTAGTGCGACGGCAATTGCCGCAGTAAAATTTTCAATATTAACTATACCCGGGAATGCGAAATGCAGATCTTCAATAATTGCTGTTGGTGATCTAAAACTGAAACTGTAATAATCCTTGTTATGTTTTATGTTGTATGATATGAAATCTGCATTGTTGTCAAGACTGTAGGTATGACATGTAACTCCTTCAGGAACAATAATATCTTCTCTGATTTTTTTGTTAACAACAAGGTCGCCTCCATGTCTGATTTTTCCGCAAAACTCATTGTACGCCTTTATCATTGTGACCTGGTCTCCGTAGATATCGAGATGGTCAGCATCAAGAGAGGTCACAACTGCTATAAGAGGACTGAGTCTGTGGAATGACCGGTCAAATTCATCAGCTTCCATTACAGTAAATCTGCTGGCTCCCAGGAGAAGATTTGAGTTGTAGTTCTTTGAAATTCCTCCCAGGAAAGCCGAACAATCGATGTGTGACTGCTTCAGCAAATGAGCTATCATAGTCGAAACTGTTGTTTTGCCATGCGTTCCGGCGACGGCAAGAGTGTCGGTGTTCCGTGATATCTCACCAAGTATCTCTGAACGTTTGTAAATGGTATAATTGTTATTCCTGAAGAAAGACAATATCCTGCTTTCTGCAGGAATGGCCGGAGTATAAACTATTATAATCTTACTTTTTTCAGTCGTGTCGCTGAACAGAGCAGGGAGCTCATTAACATCATCCTTATATACTACTGAACATCCGTTTTCAGTTAATGATTGTGTAATACTGCTTTCTGATCTGTCATATCCTGCGATCGTAAAACCTCCTTTAGCAAAATAAAGAGCAAGAGCACTCATCCCGATACCTCCGATACCGACAAAATAGATCCCCTCTGTATTTTTAAAATCAATCATTTCCCAATAAGTTTAAATACCTCTTCAGCAATCCGTATATCTGCATCCCTTTCGGCCATTTTCAGTATATTTTCAGAATAAGTATTTCTTCTCGCCTTTTCTGAGATAAGTTTTATTGCTTCATCTACCAGAGTTTTAACAGCCTGACTATCTGTTATCAGCATTGCAGCATGATGTTTTGACAAAGCTTCAGCATTCCTGGTCTGGTGATCTTCCGCTACGTTTGGGGAAGGAATCAGGATAACCGGTTTCCCAACCAGGCATAATTCTGAAATAGTTCCGGCGCCGGCTCTGGAAACAATAACATCAGCTGCAGCATAGGCATAGTCCATACGGTTAATAAATCCATGTACTGAGATATTTCCGCTGAATGATAAGGAGACGAGTGCCTTAACGTTTTCAAAGTAATATTTCCCTGTCTGCCAGATCCACTGGCATTCGGAGTCTCTGAGTTTATTTATGCTTGCTGAAAGATTGTTATTGATTGCTCCGGCACCAAGAGATCCTCCGAGGACAAGTACTACAGGAAATTCCTTCTTCAGATTGAAAAAAGAAAGCGCTTCATCCTTTATCTTTCCCAGGTTGTCGAAATTCTGACGGACAGGATTACCGGTTTTTACTATTTTTTCTTCGGGAAAATATTTTCCCATGCCGTCATAGGCTACACAAATTTTTGCGGCTCTTTTTGCAAGAAGTCTGTTAGTCACACCTGCATAACTGTTTTGTTCCTGTATGAGGGTTGGAATTCCCATCCTGCCTGCCTGTCTGAGAACCGGACCGCTTGCATATCCACCTACACCAACAACTACATCGGGCTCAAATTCTTTTATTACCTTCCTGGCTTTGTTCAGACTTTTTAAAAGCTTTACCAGTACTGAAAAATTCTTTAGCGTAAAACTCCTGTATAAACCTGCTACAGGTAATCCTATTATCCTGTAACCTGCGGCAGGAATCTTTTCCATTTCCATTCTCCCTTCGGCACCAACAAAAAGGATCTCNNCCACTGATTATCACCCTTTTATGTCTTTGCAGGCTCATATATTTTTTCTCCTTCATCGGAAATTTCTTCTTCAGGCAATTCCTCTTTTTTTATTCTAGCATTTACTACCCGGCTGACACTCAGAATTGCTCCAATCGAAAAACTCATTACAAGAATGGAGGTTCTTCCCCAGCTAACCATGGGGAGTGTCTGGCCTGTCACAGGGAAGAGGCCTACTGCAACCATCATATTGATCATAGCCTGAATGACAATCATGACAATCAGGCCCAGAACCAGGAAGGCAGGAAAAGCCGTTTCGCATTTTTTAGCTATAGTAATTCCCCTGAAAAGCAATATCATATATGCCAGAATAAGAGGTAAAGCGCCAAATAAAAGTCCGTATTCTTCTATGATAATTGCAAAAATGAAGTCTGAGTTTGATTGTGGCAGCATATTCCTCTGTGTGCTCTTTCCGGGAGCTTTTCCGAATAACCCTCCTGTTGAAATCGCAATCTTCGCCTGGTTTGACTGGTAATCTCCATCTTCATCCCCTTTGGATGAGAAAAAATGCTCGATTCTGTTTTTCCAGACCTGAACCCTGTTATTATCCTTTTTAATCACTGTGAGAAGCATGGCAAAAATTATAACCCCTGCCATTCCTATTCCTATATAAGAGAGAATGAATTTCAGTGGCACTCTGCCTATGAACATAATAATCATGCTCATTCCAAATACCATAACTGCTGTAGAGAGGTTCTCCGGCATTATAAGTCCGCAGATTACACCAACCGGCAAAATAAAATACTTTGATACAAGCATGAAATTGTTCAGTTCTTTCTGGTATTTAGCGAGTGATCGTGCCAGGTATAAAACAAGAGCCACTTTTGCCACATCCGAAGTCTGAAGCCTGAATCCCGTTCCCGGAATGACAATAGACCGCATTGCCTCATTTACCCGTGAACCAAGAGCAAAGGTGAGCACCAGCAATCCTGCCGAAAAAATAAGTATTAGTCCGGCCATAGAAAAGTATATTCTGTATGGCAGGTAATGAACTACAACTATAATTGCAAGACTTAAAGCCAACATAAGAAACTGACTCTTAAGAAAGTATGTTGTATTGCCACCGTACTTCATAAAAGCTACGCCTACCGAAGAGCTGTAAACAGCCAAAAGGGAATAGACCATAAAAAGAGCCACAAGACCCCATATCGCCTTGTCTCCTTTAAATGTCTTTGTAAGCCAGCCCTGTTGCATTAACTCAATTGTTTATTATAGATTTCTGACAGCCTGTTTAAACTGACGCCCCCTGTCTTCATAATTCTTAAACAGATCAAAGCTTGCACAGGCGGGTGAGAGCAATACTGTTTCACCCTTCTTTGCAAGGTA
>PMIL01000217.1:12341-13949 GCA_003157075.1 Bacteroidales bacterium
ATCCAGATGATTTCATTTTCCATACACTCAAGTGCATACCATGTTGAATTGACATTTGTCGCTTTTGAATCGTTTATGAAATTAATGCCACAGACAGTGATAACCGGTTCCAGACGGTGCTCAACTCCCTGGAAATCAGCCAGACTCTCCCTGATTACCTCCTTACGGATATTTAGAATTTTACCTGCAATGGCAGCTGCCATTGAGTTGTAGGTGTTGTGACGACCTTTAAGAGCAAAATCATGAATGGTCATAAGGTTGGTTTTATTTTGGTAATCAATTATCAAATCGTTGTTTTCGATATAAGCAGCCATGCCTTCCTTTATTTCATCGGAAAAAGGCATAAGAGTCATTTCATATATTTTTTTGGACAATTCAGATTTTATAACCGGATCTCCTTCCCAGTAAATCAGAAAATCATCTTTCTTCATGTTTTGGGTAACTCTGAATTTTGAATCAATATAATTTTGAAAATTATGATCGTACCTGTCAAGATGATCGGGAGTTATGTTCATTAATACAGCTATATCAGCTTTGAAATCATACATCCCGTCAAGCTGAAAGCTGCTCAGTTCAATTACATAATAATCATAGGAACCTTCTGCGACAGCCATGGCGAAACTATTGCCAACATTGCCTGTCATTGCAGCATTTTTCCCGGCTTTTTTAAGAATATGATAGATGAGGTTGGTTACCGTTGTTTTCCCATTGCTTCCGGTTATACATATCTTAATTCCTTTTGCATACCTGCCGGCGAATTCTATCTCAGATATAACAGGGATACCTTTCTCGCGGATTTTCTTTATTATAGGAGCATTTTCAGGTATTCCGGGACTTTTGATAACTTCATCAGCTGAAAGTATAATTGCTTCATTATGGTTTCCTTCCTCCCATTTAATATTGTTCTTAATAAGAATTTCACGATAGTTTTCTTTTATCTGACCCTTATCGGAAACGAAAACATCAAATCCCTGCTTTTGTGCAAGTACTGCTGATCCTGCACCACTCTCACCTGCCCCCAGAATTACAATCTTCTTAGTCATTTTATTATCTGATCTTAAGCGTAACAATACTTATAACAGCCAATATTATTGCCACTATCCAGAACCGTGTGACAATCTTCGGTTCGGGAAAGCCTTTTTTCTGATAATGATGATGAAGAGGTGCCATGAGGAATATCCTTCTTCCAACCCCGAACTTTTTTTTCGTCCTTTTAAACCAGCTTACCTGAAGGACAACGGACAGATTCTCAACCAGGAATATCCCACACAGGATAGGTATCAAGAGCTCTTTTCTTATTATTATGGCAAATACGGCTATTATGCCACCCAGAGCCAGGCTGCCTGTATCGCCCATAAAAACCTGCGCCGGAAAAGAATTGTACCAGAGAAACCCGATTGTTGCCCCGATAAATGCGCTGGCAAATACAACAAGCTCCTCTGTGCCTGGTATATACATTATCTGCAGATACCTGGCATAAATGATATTACTGGAAACATAGGCATGTATAGCCAGAGCCGTTACTATTATAGCAGAAGTTCCTGTTGCAAGTCCGTCAAGTCCGTCTGTAAGGTTTGCAACTTTTGTAACAGAAGTAACTATGAATAT
>PMIL01000335.1:0-11476 GCA_003157075.1 Bacteroidales bacterium
AAAACACATCTTGAATTGACAATGATACACGAGGTTATGATCCTTGATAACAGCGGCTTTGATTTGGGTCTGATACTCTCAACCGGTTATCTGAAGTTTGCTATGTATGGCGCTATAATTGCCGATTTTTTTATCGGGGGATTACCACTGATATGGGCATTACCGGTTTTTTTGCTTACACAGGTATTGTTTGCAATAATAGTAGGATTGATAGAGTCATTTATGGCGAGATACAGAATGAGTCATAATGCTCAATTTATCCTCGCCCTTTCTTCGGTAAGCTTCTTAATCTTCCTCGGTGTACTGCTTGTACTGGAAAAATTCGTTTAAAATATTTGATAATGACAAACGTGCTTCTTATTATATTCATTATTAGTCTCCTGTATGTTTCAATTGCAAACAGGATAATAACGTATGTAAGGGTTCTGGCCCTGCAGGGATTTATCCTGTTTGGTGTAACCTTCCTTCAATTGAAAGACATTCAGACGTGGAATCTTGTCCTCATCCTGCTTGAAACGATTGTATTTAAAGCGATAGCAGTTCCTGTTTTTCTGAGTTATCTTATAAAGAGGAACAAAATAACCCGTGAGACAGAACCATATTTACCACATTTTATCTCACTGATTATAATAACCCTGATTATTGTTATAACCGTATTGCTGGCAAATTCGATACAGGATACTCACCTGGATAAAATATTCTTTATCGTATCTCTGTCGACTCTTTTTACAGGACTTTATTTTATAGCATCCCGAAAGAAGATCATCACACATGTAATGGGATATCTTATGATCGAGAACGGAGTGTTCGTTCTTTCCCTGGCAGTTGGCAACGAAATGCCTAACCTGGTAAACCTGGGAATTATGCTTGATGTATTTGCCAGTGTGCTGATTCTCGGGATTTTCCTGAATAAGATCGGAGATGTGTTTAAAGCAGTTGATGTTGATCAGCTGAGTAACCTGAAAGATTATTAATTACGAAAATGATGACTGCTGTTTATCTTATAAGTGCTTTTATTATTGCCGGAATGCTTTTTGCGAACCGGAATACCATTATTAATAATATACTGATAATCATTTTTGGCCTTGTTCAGATCGGATTTACTTTCTACGCATGCAGCAATTATAAAAACAGTGTATTGCAGTATTTTACATTTGACTCTCTGGGCTTGTTGCTGTTAATGACTTTAACGATAATCTCAATTCCGGCACTTTTTCACAGCTATCTGTATATTGCGAGACATGATGAAACCCCCCAGTCAAGAGCAATATATTTTTCTGCAATTGTTTTCCTTATAACTTCTATAACAGCTGCATATCTGGCCAATCATATCGCTGTAATCTGGATTTTCACAGAAATGACCACACTGTCTGCCTCAATGCTGATATATCATCATAGGAATAAACTCGCGCTCGAAGGCACTTGGAAATATGTTTTTATATGCGCCATAAGTATCACCTTTGTCTTTATCGGAATTCTTTTTCTCAGTCTGGCACTTCAGCATGCGGGATCGAGTGATCTTTCATTTGCAAATCTGATGGAATATAAAGACAGCCTTAATCCTTTCTGGCTCAGGCTTGCATTTCTGTTTATATTTACAGGTTTTACAGCAAAACTGGGACTCGTTCCGATGTATACCGCCGGCATCGATGCAAAAGATAAAGCACCGGCACCGGCCGGAGCTTTGCTGGCAAGTGTTCTTATGAACCTTGGCTTTGTCGGCATCTTCAGAATCTATGCTGTAATTTCCCAGACTTCTCTTTTTCACTGGGCGAACCTGATTATTTTTATTGCAGCATTCCTGTCAATATTTGTTGCTACCGTCTACATGACAAAAGTGATGAATATAAAGAGGATGTTTGCCTATTCCGGTATTGAACACATGGGGATTGTCATGTTGGGAATTGCTGCAGGAGGGATAGGTTATTATGCAGCAATTCTGCATATAATATTGCATGCTTTTGTAAAATCCAGCCTGTTCTTCCAGTTTAACCAGTTATACAGGACATTCCAGAGTAAAAGTATTCAGTATGTTGGAAATTACTTTAAATATAACCCTACCGGTGCAGTAGTATTGCTACTTGGATTTATAAGTGCAACTGCGATGCCGCCATCAGGTTTATTTGTGAGTGAATTCCTGATTTTCAGATCTCTCTTTGAGGCCAAATTTATCGTTCTCCTTATCGTGGTTCTACTACTGCTTACAATAGTTATCTGGGCATTCGGAAAAAACATTATGAAGATTTTATTTCTGCCTGTTCAGGGTATAGATGAGACTAAAATACCAAGAATCAATCCATGGGAATCACTCACACAATATCTGTTGCTTTTCACTGCAATATGGCTTGGACTTAATCCTCCTTCAATTTTTGTTCAGATGATTCAGGATGCTGTTAAAATTTTACCTAAATAATATGAATTTCATTAATATAACTAACCATCAGTCTGTCCCTCTCAGTTCAATTCCGGAATTGAATTACAGCTCTTTTTTCCAGACAAATACTGAACTGATTGAAAATCATCCGGAAAGACATTGTGTTCTTTATTTTGGCTGTCGGGAGAATAAATCAGTTCGTCTGATATGCTGTATAGCTGATGATAATGACCATGATATTAAAGTATCATCTTCTGTCGTAAAAGACGATTCTGTATTAAGTTCATTTTCGGCCAGGATCCTCTCATTTGAGAAATTTGAACGCGAAATTCATGAAAACTTAGGGGTTAAATATTCTGATCATCCCTGGCTTAAACCTGTCCGGTACGCTGAAAACCGAGCAGATAAATCACTTACAATAGCAAATTATCCATTTTTTAATATAGATAGTGAAGAACTTCATGAAGTTGGGGTTGGACCGGTGCATGCAGGAATAATAGAACCCGGACATTTCAGGTTTCTCTGTAACGGAGAACAGATTTTACATCTCGAAATTCAACTTGGTTATCAACACCGGGGATTAGAACAATTATTCCTGACGAAGACGAAACTTATTCAGCGTACCACATTAGCTGAATCAATTGCCGGCGATAGCGCTGTAGGTCATACCACTGCTTTTGCCTATCTCTTGGAGAGTATGAGTAAAGTAAAGCCTGACCAGGAAATTCTTTTCTGCAGAACACTTGCACAGGAACTTGAACGTATAGCAGTTCATACCGGCGATTTAAGTGCAATATGCACTGATATAGCTTATCAGCTTGGCAGTGCTGTCTTTGGAAGATTACGGACACCATTGATTAACTTCTTCCAGGAGTGGTGTGGCAACCGTCTTGCAAAAGGATTAATAAGAGCCGGATACAATCCTTTTCCTTTTAATAAACCATTAGCCGACAGGCTTATTACAATACTTGATGCCTTTGAGCCGGATTTTATAGAAATGAATAATGAGTTATCGAGATTGCCTACTTCATTATCGAGATTTGAAAGAACAGGAATGCTGAGTTATGATCAGTTACTGAGAATAGGAACTGTAGGTATGTCGGCCAGGATGAACACATTAATCAGAGATATAAGGATTTCTCATCCCTATGGATTGTACAGTCAATTTAAACACGAACCTGTAATAAAACATCATGGAGATGTCTATTCAAGAGTTCAGGTAAGAAAACAGGAAGTTCTGCAATCGATTGGATATATCAGACAATTGTTGAATCAGATTCCTCAACTTCAGCAACAGTCTCAGCCTCAGCCTCAGCCTCAGCCTCAGCCTCAGCCTCAGTCTCAACCTGTTACACTCAGCGTCGATTCATTCGGAATTTCGCTTACTGAGGGATGGAGAGGGGAAATCTGCCATGCCTGCATAACCGGTCACAACGGCGAAATGTTAATATATAAAATAAAAGACCCGTCATTTCATAACTGGCTGGCACTGGCTCTGGCAGTAAGAAACAATGAAATATCAGACTTTCCGGTAAGCAACAAGAGTTTTGATCTGTCATATTGTGGACATGATCTTTAAAACCTAATAGAAATCAGAGATGTTTAATACATTAAAAATCTTATATCATCAGGGTAAGCAATTTATCCCTGACCTAAGAACTGCAAAAGTTCCCGGAATATTCCGTGGACGGCCTGAAATCAGCCTGGAAAAGGTTGATGAAAAGGCTTTTGCTGAGGTTTGTCCGACTTATGCTATTTCAATCAATCCGGTAAGAATCGATCTTGGCAAATGTACTTTTTGCGCAGAATGTTCCAGATTGTACCCGGGCAAAGTCTGCTTTACCACTGATTACAGACTTGCAACAAATGAGAGAGACAGGTTAATTATTACCGAAGGTACTCTGTCGCCGGTCAGCCTGAATCCTGATATTGTCAGGAAGGAAATCAGGAGAATGTTCCGGGGCTCACTTAAACTCAGACAGGTTTCGGCAGGAGGAGATAACAGCACTGAACTTGAATTGAATGCCTCAGGAAATGTAAATTTTGATATCGGGAGGTATGGGATTGAATTTGTTGCATCACCGCGTCATGCTGACGGAATTGTGATTACCGGTCCCATTTCGAAGAATATGGCTGAACCACTGAAGATTACTTATGATGCCATACCTTCACCTAAAATAATCATTCTGGCCGGAACAGATGCCGTAAGCGGTGGAATATTTGAAGGGAGTCCTGCGATTGACAGAAGTTTCATAGAACAAAATCATATAGATCTTTATATTCCAGGAAACCCGGTACATCCGCTTACATTTATAAATGGTGTATTGGATTTGCTTGGAATTACCTCCTGACCTTTTTGCCCCCATCCCCCCTAAAGTGGGGCTCGTTCAGTATCCAGCAGCCTGTCCGTCCTTCCTCGATTCTGAAGCTCCGAACCAGACCTTGTTTTTATCATCCCACATGATTGCCTGGTAACCGCCGAAACCGCCCAGATCCCACTGTATGGTGTGCCCCATTGACATCAACTTCTGTATAACTTCAGTGCGAAAGCCGCTTTCAAGAAGAAGAATACCGCCATTCGTCATCTGCTGACCCGTTGGCTCGGATGATCCTATGTGATGAATTCTTGGAGCATCCCCTGCCTCCTGCAGATTCATTTTAAAATCGATGAGATTAACCACAATCTGAACATGGCCCTGCGGCTGCATATCGCCACCCATTAATCCAAAACTGATCCAGGGTTTTTTATTCTTTGTGATGAATGCAGGAATAATTGTATGAAAAGGTCGTTTGCCGGGTGCGTATACATTATTATGGCCTTCCTCCAGGGAGAACATTTCTCCCCTGTCCTGCAAAACAAAGCCAAGTCCGTCAGGACACATACCTGAACCCATCCCTCTGTAGTTGCTCTGTATAAGAGAGACCATATTTCCAAATTTATCAGCTACAGTTAGATATATTGTGTTTGCAGCTTCAATTCGTCCGGCATCATAGATCTTTGCAGCTTTTTCCCTGTCAATAAGTTTTCGCCTTTCTGCGGCATATTTCTTCGATAAAAGCTGGGTCACAGGTGTCTTAAAGAAAAAAGGATCAGCATAATATTTTGCACGGTCCTCAAAGGCAAGCTTTTTAGCTTCAGTGAAGACATGAATATAATCTGCAGAACCAAAACCCATGGCTGCAATGTCGAAACCTTCGAGAATATTAAGCATCTGAAGAGCTGCAAGTCCCTGTCCGTTCGGTGGAAGTTCCCATACTTCATATCCCCTGTAGGTCGTGCTGATNNCCTCCCTGTTTTTTCATGAAAGCAGCAATATCCCTTGCAATCGATCCACGGTAAAATTCATACCTCCCGCCTTTTTGAATCTTTTCCAGAGTATTTGCCAGAAGAGGATTCCTGAATACTTCACCCTTTGAAGGAGCTCTTCCTGAAGGCATATAGACCTCTTTAATATTCGGATATTCTTTCAATAATTCAGTTCCATGTTTGAGTGCATCTGCAATAACCTCGGTAACAGGAAATCCCTCCCTGGCATAGCTGATTGCGGGTTGAAGCAGATCCCTCATCGGCAGGTGTCCGAACATATCATGCATTTCAAACCAGCCATCTACACAACCAGGAACCGAAACCGGGAGTGGGCCGTAGGATGGTATAAATTCGTATCTGTTTTCTTTGAAATATTCTAGCTTAAGCGAACGTGGTGATCTGCCGCTTCCGTTCAATCCGTATAGCTTCCCTTTATCTGCACTCCATATTATTGCAAACAAATCTCCTCCTATTCCTGCACCAGTCGGTTCAACTAAGCCGAGAACTGCATCAGCTGCTATTGCGGCATCAATTGCGGTGCCACCTTTTTTCAGGATATCAAGAGCAACCTGAGTAGCAAGAGGCTGACTGGTGGCAGCCATCCCGTTGCGGGCAATAACTTCCGATCTTGTGGCAAAGTCGTGCCCGGTAACCCTGTCCTGTGAAAATGCAACTGCAGGAATCAGTATAACAAACATTATAGAAGCAATTCTTCTCATTACAAAATTATTTAATGTGCAAAGGTAAAAAACCACTCTAACTATTTTGCCATTGCAATGATTTTTAATTCGGATGGCATTTTTTCGATTGCATACCTTAAAGCGGTTCTTGGCATAGTAGTCTTTTTCCTTATCACATAATCAAATACTTCTTTCTGATGTGCCTGGCTTGCAGCTTTTAACATCCATCCATATCCTTTTTGTACCATATCATCTTTATCAGAATGGAGTATATCTGCAATTTCAAAAATGTCAGCAAGGAATTGTCCTCGCCTCGCAGGTACTATCAGCGATACAGCAGAACCGCGTTTTACCCATCTGTTCTCTGATCTTGCCCATTTCTTGAGTCCGGATATCAGCTCCGGATACATTTCAACTATTGTACCTACCGTATGATTACAAAGTGTGTCACACGATGCCCAATTATTTATGTAAGTATCTACCCATTTCTCAAATACCTTAAAATCAGATGGCTCATATTGTTTTTTGATCTTATATGACCAATCGCAAGCCACAAATGATTCTTCCATAATTTGAGACTTCCATAGTTCTTCGCATAAAAGAATAATACTTGATTTGTTTTTATCCTGAATTAATTTAAAAAAGTCATTGCTGATCTTGCCAACAACCGCAGACTTGATTCCATATAGCCTGATTTTTTCTTTAAAGAATCGTTCGCCTGAAAGCTTTGTCTTTTCATCTGAATTACTGATTAGCTCGGATCTTAAGTTTTTGATAATTTCGCTCATATCTATTTTTTTATTCTGATAGTAAAGTTATAAATAGCACTTAATGATTCTGTGTTCATTGCACAAAAACTTTACGATATTTGCATCTTAATTTAATTATAAATCTATGTCAGTGGACGATTTTAAATATTTTATTGATCAGTTTGAGGATATGAGAGTGCTCAGATACAGACTTCCAGGTTTCGAAGAGCTAACGCTGCAGCAAAAAAAATTCATCTTCTATATGAGTCAGGCTGCTCTTTCCGGCAGGGATATTTTGTGGGATCAGAACTTCAGATTTAATTTGAAGATAAGGAAGACTCTTGAAGCAATCCTTGATACCTATTCAGGTGACAGATCCTCTCTACAATTTAAACTCTTTCTTATTTATGTAAAAAGGGTATTTTTTGCAAACGGAATTCATCATCATTACTCAAATGATAAGCTGAAGCCGGATTTTGATGCTGACTATTTTGCAACTCTTATTCATGGATCTGATTCTGAAAAACTTCCGCTTACAGATAATGAAACACCAGATCAACTAATATTATCACTATCTCCATTGCTTTTTGATGAAAAACTATATAGCAGGAAAATAGAACGGAGGGAGGGAGCTGACATCGTTGCAGAATCATCAATAAATATGTACGAAGGTGTTACGCAGGACGAAGTTGAATCTTTTTATGCTGGAAAAGCCAATCCGAATGATGTTAATCCTATCTCATTAGGACTTAATTCAAAAGTCATTAAAAAGAACGGGAAACTTGTTGAAAAGGTTTATAAATCAGGCGGTTTGTACGGAACAGTTATTGACCGGATCATTTTCTGGCTCGAAAAAGCAAATAGTTGTTCGGATTCAGAAGGGCAAAGGAAAGCAATTAAACTGCTTATTGGTTTTTATAAAACCGGTGATCTTAAACTCTGGGATAAATTTAACATACAATGGGTTAAGGACGGTGAACCCGATGTGGATTTTAATAATGGTTTTATTGAGACTTATAGTGATCCGCTTGGAATGAAAGCTACCTGGGAGGCAATAGTAAATTACACCGATATTGATGCTACTAAAAGGAGCAGAATAATCACAGCCAATGCACAGTGGTTTGAGGACAATTCACCCATTGATCCAAAATATAAAAAAGAAAAAGTAACCGGGGTGGCGGCAAAAGTTATTAATATAGCAATGCTGGGAGGTGAGTGTTATCCTGTTTCTCCTTTAGGAATAAACCTGCCGAATGCTGACTGGATAAGGAAAGAGGTTGGATCAAAATCAGTTACACTTGCAAACATATCGGAAGCACACGATAAATCATCACAGGGAAGTGGTTTTCTTGAGGAATTCGCGTCAGACAAGGCTGAAGTAGAACGGGTAAAAAAATATGGAACACTGGCCGATGCACTTCATACGGATCTCCATGAATGTGTCGGACATGCAAGTGGTAAGCTGGCCCCTGGCACCGATCCAAATGCTCTGAAAAACTATGCATCTGCTCTCGAGGAAGCCAGGGCCGATCTTTTTGCACTTTATTATATTATGGATAAGAAAATTATAGAACTTGCCCTTCTTCCGGATGAGGATGCGGCCAAAGCATCATATGATGTATATCTTCGCAATGGATTGCTTACTCAGATCGTCCGTATTAAACACGGAAAAAATATTGAAGAGGCGCATATGCGAAACAGATCAGCAATATGTCACTGGGTTTATGAGAGAGGAAGATCGAAGAATGTAGTAGAATTATTCAAATCCAATTACAAAAGTTATGTCAGGATCAATGATTATAAAATGCTGAGAGAACTTTTTGGAGAGTTGCTCAATGAAATTCAAAGGATTAAATCTGAAGGGGATTTTGATGCCGGGAAGAAGATTATTGAAAATTACGGAGTGAAAATTGACGCTGATCTTCATACCGAAATACTGAAACGCTATGATAAACTTAATTTAGCTCCCTACACCGGTTTTATCAACCCGAAACTGATTCCTGTTTTTGATAATGCCGGTGAGATAACCGACGTTGAGGTAGAATATGTTGATGACTATCTGGGACAAATGATGGAGTATGGGAGAAATTATTCGTTTCTGTGACCCCTCTGTCGCTTCACAACTGCATAAAAAAGTTTATCAGGCTTAATTTTAATATATAATATTCTGATTCGTACTAAACTCTCTCCATATTTTACTATACGCAACTTAGAATACTATGGGGCATGGGGCAAAACTTACTTCATGTTTTTCCAGAACTTCTCTTCCGATCTTTGCATTTCCCTTTTCTTTTTGTTCTCAAGAAGGATATAAAAGATTATCCCGATCGTTCCGAAGATGAATAATCCAAACAGCAGATATTTAATTATGTTTGATGCATCAGCCTGTCCAATAGCAGTCAGACTACTGGTCTGATCGGTTACAGCCGCAGATTCATTTGCAGCCCGTCCGACATTAAGACCAAACACATTTTTCATAAAGAAGAGCAGTAAAAATGTCAGCAAACCGGATGCCACAGGAGATATAATCCAGGCCAGGCCAATTTCTCCGAGAACTTTAAAATTAATATTTCTGGCACCTTTGTACAGGCCAATTCCAAGAATACAGCCTACTATTACCTGTGAACTTGAAACCGGAACCATTGGAATGGGTGGTAGACCTGCTTTTACAAACAAGTTGGATAATCCGGTTGATGAAAAGATAAATAAAACGAGCGCCTGGGCGAGTACTACTACAAGTGCTGCTTCTGAAGAGAGTTCAAGTATGTTGTTTCCTATCGTATTCATGACCTTGTATGAATAGGTGAGAATCCCGGTAGCACATGCAAGACCTCCAAGCAAAAAGAGCTGCTGACTTGAATTAAGAGTTATGATCCAAAGATTCAGGTCATTCAGATGAAACGCCGGTACAAATACCCCCATTACGTTGGCAATGTTGTTTGCACCAAGACTATAGGCCCCAAAAGCACCAACCAGTATCAATCCGGTTTTGATATATGATTCAAATCTGATGAGATGAATCTTCGTTGACCTTTTGAATTTCTTAACAGTGATGTATAATAAAATTGCAAATGCAGCGCCAATAACCGGACCTGCGATCCATGCGGAGACTATCCTTTCCAGCGTTTTACTGTCAGTATGATTGCCTGTAAAAAAGTTCCAGCCTATTATTGCTCCGACAATCGCCTGAGTGGTAGAAATCGGAAGCGCAAACTTTGTCATCATGTAAATGGTAATGGCTGCTGCAAAAGCAAGTGTGAATGATCCTCCTATTGCATTGACCGAACCAAGCTTATCGAGCGTATGGGATGTACCTGATCCCTGAATAACCGCACCAAGTATAAAAAAGACAGAAGCTATTATGGCTGCTTTTCTGAAAGACACCATTTTTGAACCTACGGCAGAACCGAATATATGAGAGGCATCATTTGCCCCGAGGGACCAGCCGAGGAAAAGACCACTTGTCAGAAAGAAAAGTATCATATCGAATATGTTCTTTATTACTTAAATTATAAAGGGGCTCAAGGCTCACCACTCAAGACTCACGGAAAACCAGCTAAAAGATATACATCCGGGTGCCGTGTGTCCTGTGTCGTGCGTCGTGTTTACATAACAATCTTTATCGCCATCCCTGAAAGCAAGTCTGCAGCCTTTTGGGCCAGATCAGAAATATTCTCAATATGATGAATTATATACCTTAAATGAGCCTTATGTGCCAGATCCAGTTCATTCATCTCCTGAAAAATGATCCTCTTAGCACTGAAAGCCAGCTTATCTGTCTCACTCTCAAAATAATAAACCTTCAGTAACCTCTCCCTTACAGTATAAGGAGCTTTAAAATAGAGTCTGGCTGCAGGTATGAGCTCTTCAGCTGCATTAACGGATGTCTCAGTAATACTTATGAAGTTCTTATTAAGAGAAGAAGGAATATCAGGCATCTCAATATTTATTTCATTCAATGAACTTTTCAAGGCATCTATAATTTCATCCAGTTCGTCTATCAGTGTACTGACCTCTGACCTGTGCTGGGGTAAAATTGAGTGCATAATCATTTCATTTTCAATTTCCCTCTGAAGCCGGTCGGCATTGTTTTCAAGCTGGTCAACCTTCTGAAGATGTCTTCTGAAGGCTTCCATGTCTTTATCAAGATATGATTTTATACCCTCCTTGAATACCAGAAGCCCGAGATCAATGTCATCAAAAAATTCATCAATTTTTAAAATCAGGTTTTTGGTTGTTCTTGTAAAAACTGGCATATTTATGGTTATAGGTTATTATAACAAATGTAATAACAAATGATATAAACTGCAATGATGTTCTGTCAGTACTTGTTGCTTATTTAAACGGCTGAACGGTTCAATGGCTC
>PMIL01000335.1:11516-11700 GCA_003157075.1 Bacteroidales bacterium
CATCGTTTTTATGTTATTTATTCAAATTATATTAATTTCGCGCGATAAAAATCTGTTTCGGGCGATTCTTGAAAAGCTTCAGTTAAATAATAGTAGTGGATGACAGACGGGAAAAAAAAGGAAAATACGACTGAAGGATTTACATTCAACGAAAGGCTTAAAAACACTTTTATTGGCAGGGCCA
>PMIL01000304.1 GCA_003157075.1 Bacteroidales bacterium
TCTCAGATGCGCTATTACCATAATTTCTACGCAATCCTTAATGCGACTGATAAATTCAGGATCACTCTGGGTTTTGATTATGGGATGGAACAGAAAAGTAAAGGCAGCAGTAGGTATAACACATTGTATAGCCCGGTTTTGATTCTTCACTATCAATGCTGCGATAAGCTGGCACTTGCTGTACGTGGAGAATATTATAATGACAAAAATGGAATTATCATTGCCACAGGTACTCCCAACGGATTCCAAACTTACGGTTATTCATTAAATCTTGATTATAAAATTAGTGAAAATGTAATGTGGAGAATTGAAGGAAGGGGACTTAACAGCAAGGACAAGATATTCACCTTAGACAATACAGCTTCCAATCAAAATTATTTTGTGACGACATCATTAGCCGTTGCTTTTTAATATACAACAGAAATAACATGCAGATTATTAATTTATTATAATTAAATTTTAAACCTTATGAAAACAAAAACTACAAAATCGTTATTGTCACTTGTCGTTTTACCTGTCCAGACAGGTGCGGCTGTTTCAAATAGTCCGGTAAGCTACCTGATTGGAGGTATTATTGCACTTCTGATAATGGGTTATCTAATTTACACCTTACTACATCCGGATAAATTCTAGAACCAGCTCTTAATGATTTTATTTATTTATTACAAGTCTCTCTGAATTAATTTTAAAGCTTAAAAATATGAACGAAGCGATTCAACTTATTATTTTCCTGATGCTTCTTGTCATCCTCTCGCCCTTGTTGGGCAAATATATGGCAAAAGTTTTCATGGGTGAAAAGCATATAATGCTGCCAGTTTTTGGCTGGCTCGAGAAATCTGTTTACAAGGTATCAGGTATTAAAAGTGATGAGGAAATGAACTGGAAGACCTATACTTATGGTGTCCTTCTTTTCAATCTGTTTGGATTTATATTTTTATTTCTGTTACAGATATTCCAGTCCTATCTGCCTCTGAATACTGAAAAGTTACCAAATGTCTCTTGGCATCTGGCATTCAATACTGCTATGAGTTTTACAACGAATACCAATTGGCAATCATACGGGGGTGAAAATACTCTTAGCTACTTTGTACAAATGCTTGGGCTGACTGTTCAGAATTTTGTCAGTGCAGCGACAGGAATTGCAGTTGTTCTTGCTCTGATTCGAGGACTGACACGAAAAACTACAGATTCCCTTGGCAATTTTTGGGCAGACATGACCAGATCTGTGCTTTATGTGCTCTTACCATTGGCAATAATTCTCACAATTCTTTTGGTGGGCCAGGGCGCCGTGCAGACTTTATCTCATTATGTCAAGGCGACTACATTACAAGGAACAGAGCAGGTAATTCCGCTTGGCCCTGCCGCATCTCAGATTGCGATTAAGCAACTGGGAACGAACGGAGGGGGTTTTTTTAATGCTAACAGTTCTCATCCATTTGAAAATCCCACACCTTTTTCCAACTTATTAGAGATGTTTTCGCTCATAATAATTTCAGCTGGTCTGGTTTTTACATTCGGTTATTATATGAAATCCAAACGCCAGGCACGAGCTATTTTCATTGCAATGTTTGTCCTTTTTGCGATTGGCATTGCAATTTCTTTGTGGTCAGAATACAGTCACAATAATGTGTTAAATGTTTCCGGTGCCATGGAAGGAAAAGAAACCCGTTTTGGAGTGATGAACAGTGTCCTCTGGTCGGTTACTACAACAGTTACCTCGAACGGATCAGTGAATGCGATGCATGATAGTTTATCTCCATTATCAGGACTTGTAGCAATGTTCAACCTGATGTTGGGTGAAATAATATTTGGCGGAGTAGGATCAGGACTATACGGGATAATCATTTTTATTCTGCTAACAGTATTTATAGCCGGGCTGATGGTGGGAAGAACTCCCGAATATCTGGGTAAGAAAGTTGAAGCCTATGAGATGAAAATGACGATTCTCGCAATTTTAGCACCAAGCGTTGTAATAAAACTATTTTCTGCAATAGCCTGTTCTGTCCCGGCAGGTTTATCGAGTCTTAATAATGCTGGTCCACATGGTCTCTCAGAAATTTTGTATGCTTTTAGTTCGGCTGCCGGAAATAATGGAAGCGCTTTTGGTGGTCTTAATGCCAACACTGTTTTTTACAATGTAATGATTGGATTGGGTATGCTGATCGGCAGGTTTGGGATAATTGTTCCTGTTATGGCAATTGCAGGCAGCATGGCAAAGAAAAAAATCACCCCTGTCTCATCGGGCACCTTCAGAACAGACAACTGGTTATTTGTAATGCTATTGATTGGGGTTATTCTTATTGTTGGTGGCCTGACATTTTTCCCTCCTTTGGCACTAGGCCCTATTGTGGAACATTTCCTGATGAATTTAGGTGTTGCTTTTTAATTCTTAAGAATAAATAATATGGAAAAACAAAATATAAGTCGTTTAATTACCAGGGAAATCGCGATTCAGGCATTAAAAGATGCATTTATTAAATTAAATCCTGCAGTGCTGGTGAAGAACCCGGTGATTTTCATCGTTGGTATTGGAGCTCTGATGACAACAGTTGTTGTTTTTATAGATATTTTCAACAGTCAGTTTTCTAATTTTAATTTCCAGATTACGCTCTGGCTATGGTTTACTGTTCTGTTTGCCAACTTTGCAGAAGCAGTTGCTGAAGGACGGGGCAAAGCTCAGGCAGATAGTCTGCGTAAGAACCGCACATTGACAAAAGCGCATAAAATGGTTCATAATAAGGAAGAACTTGTACTCGCTACTGACTTGAGAAAAGGTGATATTGTAATTTGTAGCGCAGGTGACATCATTCCTGCTGACGGGGACGTAATTGAAGGTATTGCGAGTGTTGATGAATCGGCTATAACAGGTGAATCTGCTCCTGTTATCCGTGAAAGCGGAGGTGATAGGAGCGCCGTAACTGGCGGTACAAAAGTTATAAGTGACAGAATAACAATAAGAGTAACTTCCGAGCCGGGATTTACCTTTTTAGATCGAATAATTGCTCTGGTTGAGGGTGCAAAACGTCAGAAAACACCAAACGAAATTGCCTTGATCATCCTGTAATCTGGTCTGACGATTATTTTCCTGTTAGTTGTTATGGCTTTGCCGGCATATTTTGGTTATAGCCTGAAAGCATCCCATGTCTCGGCAGATCATAATCTGACATTGCCGGTTCTGATTTCCCTTCTTGTATGTCTTATCCCCACTACAATCGGTGGTTTGTTAAGTGCCATTGGTATCAGCGGAATGGACCGGCTTTTACGTAAAAATGTTATAGCAACGAGCGGAAGGGCAATCGAAGCAGCTGGTGACACAGATGTATTGCTTCTAGACAAAACGGGAACAATTACACTGGGAAATCGTATGGCCACAGAGTTTATTCCGGCTGAAGGCGTGAGTCCGGAAAATTTGGCTGATGCTGCACAATTATCTTCACTTGCTGATGAAACTCCTGAAGGCAGGTCAATTGTTATTTTAGCCAAGGAACAATTTAACATCAGGGCACGAGAAATGCAAACATTGGATACAACATTTATTCCATTTACCGCGCAAACAAGCATGAGTGGTATTGATTTAAATGATCCTGATGGTAATTTACGAAGTATAAGAAAAGGTTCATCAAACGCAATCCATAAATTCATTGAAAATAATAATGGTTTTTTTCCTGAAAATGTTGATGAAATTGTATCTGAACTTTCACGACAGGGCGCCACACCGCTCGTTGTTGCGGAAAACAATCGGGTACTCGGTGTAATACACTTAAAAGATATTGTGAAAGGTGGAATAAAGCAACGATTCGCCCAACTTCGCAAAATGGGCATCAGGACAATTATGATCACAGGGGATAATCCTCAGACTGCGGCTGCGATTGCTGCTGAAGCTGGTGTAGATGATTTTCTCTCTGAGGCAAAACCTGAAGATAAGCTTCAGCGAATCAGGGAAGAGCAATCCAATGGTCATCTTGTAGGAATGATAGGTGATGGAACTAATGACGCACCCGCTCTGGCCCAAGCTGATGTCGGATTGGCAATGAATACAGGTACCCAGGCTGCCCGCGAAGCTGGAAACATGGTTGATCTCGATAGTAATCCGACTAAATTGATTGAGGTAGTTGAGACAGGAAAACAATTATTAATGACTCGCGGAGCTCTGACGACATTCAGTATTGCAAACGATGTTGCCAAATATTTCGCTATTATTCCTGCTATAGCAACATTGTTGTACGTAACATCTAAAGGTGTTTCTCCTTTAAATGTCCTCAACATAATGAAACTTAATTCACCTGAAAGTGCAATTTTAAGTGCGGTGATATTTAACGCCCTGATTATTGTGGCTCTTATTCCCCTGGCACTGAGAGGTGTTAAATACAGGCCGATTTCAGCTAACCGTGTCCTGGCATTAAATATCGTTATTTATGGCCTTGGTGGAATAGTAGTTCCATTTATAGGAATCAAGCTGATAGATATGCTGCTTGTTTCAACTCATATGATTTAGGATCAGAATATTTAATTTATTTATATTGATTATGAAAACACAAACAATTATAGCCTTAAAATTCTTACTTGTTATGACCATCCTTACAGGAATTATATATCCTTTAGTAATGACAGGAATAGCACAGGCAGGATTTCATTCAAAATCAAACGGAAGTCTTATTTTAAGGGATGGTAAAATTATTGGTTCGGGTCTCATCGGGCAGAAATTTGACAGCACTATCTATTTCTGGTCCAGACCTTCGGCCATTGGTTATAATCCGATTCCATCCTCCGGGTCTAACTATGGACCAACGAGCGATACTTTGAGAAAACAAGTTAATGCACGACGCATGTCTTTTGCTTCAGCAAATTCACTGACAGATGAATTATCCGTCCCAAAGGAAATGATTTTCGCATCAGGAAGCGGACTTGATCCGCATATTTCTCCTGAAGCTGCTTTGATGCAGGTAGACCGGGTAATTAAGGCCAGGCATTTCGATAATACCAAAAAAGAGATACTATTAAAGAAGATAAATGATTTGACCGAACAGCCCCAATATTTGTTATTTGGAGAGAAACGTTTAAATGTATTGTTGCTTAATATAGAACTGGATAAAATTTAACCTGAGAATTGGGTATTGTAATCCTATCTGTAAGAGGTACGAAGAAATTCTTTATGAACCTAAAGTAACATAAAGAGGAAATAAGATATCTTTAATGCAAACATAATTCCTTAAACTAATGAAATACTCAATCCGAACAAGATTTATGCTGGGGATGATTTTTTTATTCCTAATCATTCTGATATTATCTGTCTTCTCAGGTTATTACATGAATAAACTTTCAAACAAGACAGATGCTATACTTAAGGAAAATTATTTATCAGTAGTCTATGCCCGCGAAATGTCTGAGGGTATAATGAATATAAATCAGGAATTAACTACATGCTTTTTGACTAAACGGAATCCTGACAGCCTGAAAATTTCCAAATATTTAAACTCTATTAACCAATTTCTCGTTTCAGAAAAAAATAATATTACAGAACCGGGTGAAGATAAACTTGTTTCAGACTTTGAGACTGGTTATATAGAATTTCAGGATTCTGTTGTCAGAATATTAGAATCACATAAAACAGTTGGTGGTTTGATATATCTTCAAAATAAAGCTGGTGACCTTTATCAGCAGCTGTTGTTATTATCAAAGATGAACGGGAAAGCACTGGAAATTAAAACCGATGATGCCAAGGCTACTTCAAAGAGCGCACTGACACAGATGACTGTTCTGGCAACATTATGTTTTTTAATAGGGATGAGCTTTACATTTAGTTTTGCTTCATATTTCAACCAGCGATTCTTTCAGTTATATAACGGGATCAAAGAGCTGGTTTCCAGCAATTACGACCAGAGGCTGTTTTTCGACGGGAAGGATGAGTTCCACGAGATTTCATTGCTATTAAACGAAATGGCAGAGAAACTTAAGATAAACAAGCAAAAAATGTCCGTAACTTTGCTGGATGATCATACAAAAAATTTAACTCTCAAGGATGTCGATGAGTTAAAAAAAATGTTATTTAAGATAAAAACTATAGAAGAGCAGGCAGCAGCTCTGATATCAAAATTTGAGAAAAAGTAGGATAATATGGATCTTAAGGACGACCGACCGGATCCCGATGAACTTTTGGCTTCTTTAAAACTTGATGAAGAAAAAAGTAGAAGGGGTAAGCTGAAGATATTTTTTGGAATGTGCGCCGGAGTAGGTAAAACTTATACTATGCTGCAGACTGCACAGGCCGAAAGATCTAAAGGTTGTGATATTATAATCGGATATATTGAAACTCATAACAGGAAGGAAACAGCTGAACTGTCGAAGGGATTTGAACTTATCCCGCGTAAATCATATCAGTATAAGTCAACCTCTGTTAATGAAATGGATCTTGATGCGATAATTGCCCGTAAGCCTCAAATTGTCCTGGTGGATGAACTTGCGCATACAAATGCGCCAGGAAGCAGACATGCTAAAAGGTTCCAGGATGTTTTGGAGATCCTCGATAATGGCATAAACGTTTATACGACTGTTAATGTCCAGCACCTGGAGAGTCGTTCAGATACCGTGGCTCAGATAACCGGAATAATTGTACGGGAAACCATACCTGATGAGATTTTTGAAAATGCCAATGAAATTGAAGTGATTGACCTTACTCCTGAAGAATTGCTTCAGAGACTTTCAGAAGGAAAGGTATACACACCCGAAAGATCAAAAGAAGCTGTCGAGAGTTTTTTCCGGAAGGGCAATATTACTGCCCTGAGGGAAATGGCGCTACGTATTGTTGCCGACCGTGTTGACAAACAGTTACATGAATACATGCAGCTTAAACGCATAAAAGGTCCCTGGAAATCGGGTTTGCATTTATTGGTTGCAGTTAGTTATACCCAGCAATCCGCTAAATTACTCAGATGGGCTAAGAACCTGTCTTATACAATGGGAGCTGATCTGCAGGCAATCTATGTTGAGACCTCTCATAAAGCCGATTCAAAAGAAAGCGAACAACTAAATAAGAATATCAGTCTTGCCCGGCAGCTGGGAATTAAATTCCGTTTCATTACCAATAATGATATGGTGAAAGCAATAGTGGATTTTGCTCAGAAAGAGAATATTACACATATAATCATCGGCAAGCCCCGGGTTCGTAACCTGCTTACACTTTTACGTCTTGGGAACTTTGTGAACAGGCTTATCCGGTATAGCGGCAATATTGATGTTTATATTCTAGGTTCCGATATTCAGTCGAAAGACAGGTTTAAGGAAAAAGTCTCTTTGCCTTCGTTCACTTCAAACATTAGGCAATATTTCACGGCTTCATTAATGGTAGTCTTAACTGCGATAATTTGCTTCTTTATAAAGGGGTTTATTGGTTATCAGGTTGTATCCTTTGCTCTATTATTCGTCGTGTCAACCCTTGCATTTTTCTTTGGTACCGGGCCAATCTTATTATCAGCAACATTGAGTGCTCTCATCTGGGATTTCTTTTTTATACCTCCGGCATACACATTTCATGTTGATAAACCTGAAGATATGCTTATGCTGATAATGTTTTTCATTATTGCACTATTAAGCGGAGTGCTGACATCAAGGATTAAGAGACAGGAGATGAAAATAAGGGTACGTGAAGAGCGTACAAATGCCCTGTACCAGCTCACCCGGGAACTCTCAACTGCCACAGGAATTGAGGAGGTCATTACTATTGCAAAAAACGACATTAAAAAATACTTTAATCTTAATAGCCGGATTTTGCTGATAGGTGATAACAATGAACTGGAATATTCAAGTAAGAAGGATGGAAATTTTACAATATCGAAAAATGATATGAGTGTGGCATTATGGACATTCCAACACTCAGCCAAAGCAGGAAAGTACACTGATACTTTGCCTTCATCAAATTATACATTTTATCCTTTGAAAGGAAATCAGATGAACCTCGGTGTCATTGCAATACAACAGGAAATTGTTTTTACCCAGGGGGAAGAACAATTCTGGGAAGCTTTTATTTCACAGATTTCCGGAAAGTTCGAACGCGAATACTTAAGGAATATGGCAAAGCAGGCTTTTCTGTTAAATGAATCTGACAAGCTCTATAAAACACTTTTTAATTCTATCTCTCATGAATTACGTATACCGGTAGCAACAATTATGGGCGCTTCTGACTCATTGCTGACAACTAAGCATTCAGAGGAAATCTCAAAAGAGCTTTCCAATGAAATATTCAAGGCTTCAAAAAGATTAAACCGTCTTATAGAAAATCTTCTGAATATGTCAAGACTTGAGAGCGGACGGATAACTCCACGGTTGGATTGGTGCGATATTCATGATTTGGTGAACAAGGTTACTGAAAGCCTTCAGGACGAACTTAAGCCATTTAATCTTCATGTTGTCATTCCTGATGATATGCCTTTTGTAAAGATCGACTTTGGTTTGATGGAACAGGTGTTATACAATTTGATTTATAATGCCACACAATATGCTAATACTTCAACAAATCTAAGGGTAAAAGTATTCTACGACAACGGAATATTGACTCTTCAGGTAATGGACAGAGGGCAGGGCTTTCCGGCTAAAGAAATATCTCTTATCTTTAACAAGTTCTATAGAGTCGAAGGATCGAAAGCAGGAGGGACTGGATTGGGACTCTCAATTGCAAAAGGATTTGTTGAAGCTCACAAAGGAACAATAGCAGTTGAAAACAGACAAAACGGCGGTGCTAAGTTTACGATTAAAATACCAACTGAAATTCCTCCATCGGATCTGGGAGATAAACAAGTGTTAAATGAACTTACCCGAGACAATACTGGTAATTGATGATGAAGTGCAGATTCGACGACTGCTCGAAATAACCCTCTCTTCAAACGGGTTTAGGATTTCTGAAGCCACTTCAGGCAAGGAAGGTCTTATTTCTGCTGCCACACAACATCCTTCACTTATAATTCTTGATCTCGGCTTGCCGGATATTGATGGGATAGAAATCCTGAAAAAAATCAGGGAATGGTATCTGAAGCCCATCATTGTCCTGTCAGTAAAAAATTCTGAGGATGACATAATCAATGCGCTCGATAACGGGGCAAATGATTTCATAACCAAACCCTTCAGAACCATGGAGCTTCTGGCCCGGATCAGGGTTGCTCTGAGACACAGCCCAGGTACTGAAGTTGATCCGATCCTTTCTTTTGGAACACTAACAATCGATATGCCAAATCATATTGCCCGTAAAAATGAGGAGATACTGAAATTAACTTCTACTGAATTCTCCCTTCTTGCACTTCTTGCCAAAAACTCAGGCAGAGTATTAACACATCAGAGTATTCTAAAGGAAATATGGGGCTTCGGATATGTTGGACAGACACAAATCCTCAGGGTGTTTGTTGCGCAGCTGCGAAAGAAAATCGAAGATGATCCTGCAAAACCAACACTGCTTATCACTGAATCAGGAATAGGTTACCGCTTTCATGAATAATAATTATTTTAATTAGCTGGCGCCGGCATTTCTCTGTGTAACTCTGTGCTTCTCAGTGCAACTCTGTGTAAGTTCTTTTTTTAAAGTTACACAGAGAGCCACAGAGGTTACACAGAGAGCCACAGAGATCTTACTGTATCATTTAATTCAGAACTCAATAATCTTCTCCACCTTATTGCTTCTGAGATATTGTTTCAGAATAGCCTGTATATCGCTGTTATCTTTAGATGGTTTAATACATTCATGAACAGCGGTGAGTCCGAACCCCATATCGTTTATATTAAAGTACCCGTACCCTGCATATTTCCCATTAACAATTTTGACTGCACAGCGCTCATCCTGATCATGGCCCTTATCGATTATAAAAAAATTACGACGTGCAAAGACAAATTCCTCAATTCCCTTCAATGCCCGCTCATTATAATCCAGGGGTGATTCTTTTCCGATGCAGGCACCTTTACATATGCCAACCTGATAATGAAAACAAGCCCCCTCAGTTTCATAGAGACCGGATAATTTCTGACAGAGACAGTAATGCTCGACAAGTGATCCCAGCTTTGATTTTGCTTTTTCTTTTGAAGTAAATACTGAGACCGGTACCTCGTTGTCATTAATCTGACCATATCTGTAATTCAGATATCCATTCTGATCATAAAAACTAAAAATCGCCCATTGAAAACCTGTTCTGCGCTGTGCCCTGTTATATACAGGTTTGTTAATCTTGATTTCATAAGATTCCTTAAGGAGAGCAATGAGTTCACTTCCGGTGGTCTCCCAGTCAATATCAGCGATTAGATCCCTCATTTCCATTGCACGGTTTGTCGAATTGTTTGAAAGATGGGTAGCAATTCTCTGTTGCAGGTTTCTGCTTTTCCCAATATAAATAAGATCTCTTTTATCGTTATAGAAATAGTATATCCCGGGTTCATCAGGAATAGAGTCAATTTTAGAGACATCAAGATTTGGATTTAACTTCGACACTCTGGTGTTTTTGAGAAGTGGGGATCTGCCTCCGTTTATTTCAATATCCCTGGAAATAAGAATTTCAAATAGTTTTACTGTTGCGAAGGCATCTCCGGCAGCCCTGTGTCTTCCGTTGATTGAAATATTGAGATCTTTGCAGATATTGCCTAGACTGTATGACTTATGTCCTGGAATAAGTTTCCTGCTAAGGGCAACTGTATCAAGTACGCTTCTTTTAAAATTGAACCCCAGAGATTTATATTCCTGTCTTATGAATGAATAATCAAATCGTGCATTATGAGCAACGAAAGTTCTTCCTTCGGTAAGTTCAATTATTTTTTTTGCTATCTCATAAAAGCGGGGAGCATTTTCTACCATCTCATTGGTTATCCCGGTGAGGTTTGTAATAAAATACGGGATATTCCTTTCAGGATTGACTAATGAAACAAATTCCCCGGTTATCTCATTGCCATCATGGAGATATACGGCTATTTCAGTAATTTTTTCAAGTTGCGCGCTCCCTCCGGTGGTCTCAATATCGATAATCGCATACATCCTTTGAAATCTCCTTTGAATTATGACTACGAATATAATTAGAATTGAGTGTTGATTGGTTGATAGTTTGTATTTTTGTTGCGCCAATAAATGCTTATCATGAATGAATGTTCAGGAAAAAAATTTATACTGAATGGTAACCTTCAACCTGCTGAAATGTTCGATAAATCGATGGTATATGAAGGAGATTCTGTTTATGAAGTACTGAGGATGATAAAAGGAAGTCCGGTATTTTTCCCTGATCATATGGAGCGTCTGACAAGCAGTGTTAAACTGCAGAGAAAAGTAATTCTCGCTGATACAACTGCAATTGGAAAAGCTATCACAGAGCTCTCACGTGCAGACAAAAAAAAAGAGACAAATCTGAAAATAGTTTTTAATTATAATAATGGGGTCAGCAATTTTCTCATTTATTATATTGAATCGGGCTACCCTACTGAAGAACAATATAAAAAAGGTGTCAAAGGTGTTCTTTTTTTTGCTGAGCGAAAAGATCCTGAATCAAAAGTCATAAATCATAAACTGAGATCATCTATATATCATAAACTGATTCTTGAGGGAGGTTATGAAGCTTTGCTGGTCAATGAAAAAAAGCAGATTACTGAAGGGAGCAGATCTAATATATTTTTCATGAAAGGAGATTCACTGGTCACTGCACCTGATAATGCTGTTTTAAGTGGAATCACCAGGAAACACATTCTTGAAATATGTTCAGATAACAAAATAAGTGTTGACTTTTTATGTGTTAATGCAGATGCAATCACACAATATGATGCAGTATTTATGACCGGCACATCACCTGTCGTTCTGCCTTTTTATTGCATAGATGATAAGCTCTTTAATGTAAAAATTCCAATGATTGAAAGATTAAGGAAGCTCTATCTGCTAAAAGCTGAAGCAAGTATAGGTCTTTTCAGACCTGAATAATGAACTCCTTTAGAACAGACTGAAAGATAAATTATTATATTTGTACCCTCATTAATTCAAACTGTATAATATGGCAAGTATAAGAGAACTCAAAAAAGATATTGATTACCTGGTTTTTGAAGTNNTGATTTCAGATGCAGTTGAATTCAGGAACGACCTTATTGCACGTGTAAATAATCCTGATGGTAAGGATAATCCTAAAATTGTAAAAGCATATTATAAAACAGTGTCAAAAGATCTTCTGGTTGGTGTGGATAGACTTTTTGAGCGGCTAAGCGCATTAACAGCTAAGACAAAATAAAGTTTCTGTAAATCAGATTGCCGCAACAGGTACATTTACCTTCCTTATTTAAATTCAAAGTTTTCGTTTCAAAACCGGATCTGACCGTTACCAACGCATCGCATTCAGAACAGTATGTATTTTGTTTTGGATCAAGATGAGTATTACCTGTATAAACATAATCAAGCTTCTCTGAAGCAATTTCAAAAAGATTTTTCAGTGTTATTTCCGATGTAGGAGGGTTGTCTCTTTTGTAGGTTGGATAATACTTGCTGAGATGCAGAGGTATTTCCTTGCCAAGTTCACCGGCAATCCATTCTGCCTGTGATGCCATTTCCTTCCCGTCATCATTTAGTCCGGGAATGATCAGTGTCGTTATCTCCAGATGTTTTCCGGATGCGGCAATCTGCTTCAGACTATTCTTTACCGGTGCTAATTCTGCACCTGATATTTTCCTGTAAAATTCATTATTGAACGATTTAAGATCAATATTAAATGCGTCAATAATTTCTATAATTTCCTCTAGAGGCTCACTATTGATAAACCCATTGCTGACCAGAACGGTATGCATTCCCTCTTTTTTAACCATCATGGCAGCATCTCTCATAAATTCAAACCATATAACAGGTTCATTATAGGTAAAGGCCAGGCCAATATTGTTTTCAGCTCCAATTGATTCTTTTATGATACTTTTTAAAGTCATTCCCGGAACAAGGCTTTTGGGAATTTTCTGTGAAATGTGATAATTCTGGCAGAAATCACACCGCATATTGCATCCGAATGATCCGATTGATAAAATGTTATATCCGGGATAAAAATGATACAACGGCTTTTTTTCCACAGGGTCCAGGGCAAACCCCGAAAGAACGCCATAGGTCGTAAGTTCGATTTTTTCTCCAGTATTTTTCCTTACTCCGCAAATGCCTGTCTTCCCTTTAAGTAAACTGCAATAGTGAGGACAAAGGAGACACTGCAACTTATCGTTGATTCGCTTATAAAGTGTTACCATCTTATCTATACCAGGTTTTTAGATTTTTCCTCTAAGAGATATAACACCTTATAATATTAAATTGTTTTGGTAAGTGTTAAATTTTTTTCCTGATTTTTAACTGAGTTAAATGGAATAGTGAAATTAAATATGCTACCCTGTCCAAACTCACTTATGACCCAGATCCTTCCGCCCATCATTTCGGTAAATTCCTTGCAGAGTTTTAACCCCAGACCCGTACCCTTTTCTTTTTCGGTACCGGGCAATGACAATGAGTTCTCTAACCTGAAAAGATTATCCATATCTTCCTTTGTTATACCTATCCCTGAATCCTTTACAGAAACTATCGCTTCTTCAGCGGAACAAGATACTCTTACAACTATTGTCCCGTTTTTAAAAGTATATTTTACAGCATTACTCAGAAGATTTCGTAATACTGTGTTGATCATATTCTTATCAGCGTAAATAAGCAAATCATCTGTCAGTTCAGATATCATTTCTATTTCCTTATTGGTCACCTGTAACTGATGATTACTGATATTTTCATTAATAATATCCTTCAGATTTATATTTTCCGGATTGAATTTAATTAACCCGGTCTGTGATCTTGACCAGTCGAGCAGGTTCTGGAGTATAGCGTAACCCCCTTTCGCTGAATCATTCAGTATAAGCGCCAGGCTTCTGATGTTTTCCTTTGTCATCTGGTCTATATTATCATAGAGTAATTCTGACGCACCCAGAAGACTTGTAAAGGGGTTTTTAAGATCGTGTGCAACTATGTTGAAGAATTTATCCTTTGTGTCTATCAATTCCTTAAGCTTCATCTCATTCTCTTTAATGGCTCTTGTTGCAGCTCTCTCAGATTCTGTCAGTCTCAGGAATGAAATTCCATATGCCAGATCATCCGCAAGATCTGAAAGCAGACTGATTTCTGCTTCCAGGAATGGATCAGGTTCTTTGGAATATATTGAGAGGGCNNCTTATTGCTGTTCCTGTTGGACCTCTTCCCCTTTCATTATCTCCCCATGAGATCTGAAGCTTATCAATATATTTATTCTCAAAACCATAGTAAGCTACAGGTATGACACTTTTGGCCTCATCATTTTGAGCATATCCGACCCAAACCATTGTATGTCCGCAGTCTTCGATAATAATTCTGCAAATCTCATTTATGTAATCAAACTCATTAGAAGAATGCATCATTGCCTGACTGCTTTTGCTATGTGCGTTAAGTATGCGGTTTAGTCTTAATAGCTCTAACTGTGCCCTTTTAGATTCCGTAATATCAATCGAAACTGCCAGGTAAGATGGTTCATTCATAAAATTGATCTTTCTTACTGAGAGCATGATCCAAAATTGAGTTCCATCAGTTTTTTTTACAGGGATCTCAAGGTTATCAATTACACCGCCGGCTTTTAGCATCTCACGGACATTCCCGAAGTCGCTGACATTATAAAAATTATCCCTATATTTTTCAACTGATGTTTCATTGGCACCGAATCCGAAAGTCTTTTCGAACGGTTCATTTGTGAAAGTAATGGCCGAATCACAAATTCTTATGATCGAAATCATTACAGTGAGTGATTCAGCGATTGTCCTGAAACGGTCCTCACTTTCGATTAATTTTGATTCGGATCTCTTGCGATTAGTTATATCTGAACTGTATGTAACAACAAATATTACCTGGCTATCTTTGAAAACAGGAAAGTAATTGTGATGAAATATCCTGCAATCGCGTTCATCTTCAAACTCAAGCGGAATTCCTCTTTTGAAAACCTGTTCAAGTTTCTCCTGTCTGGCTGATGCAAGTTCAGTCGCCATAAACTCTGAAAAATGATGACCGATTATCTCATTTTCTGATCTTTTGTTTAATCTTTCCACCCCGGTTGAGTTGAGCATGCAGATTATACCATTTCTGTCGAACATATAGATCGACTCTAGGGTGGCATCCAGCACCGACCATAACTTTCGTTCGTTCTCTTTAAGAGCCTCCTCAGCTTTTTTCTTTTCGGTAACATCTATCCCTATACCAATATGTCCAGTCCTAATACCTGACTTGTCATACAAAGCTTTATTATGCCATTCCACCCAGACGAGCTCCCCATTCTTTTTTATGTTTTCATTAATATTTACCGAGAAATTATCCGGATCTTCTATGATATCTTCTGCCATTTCTAAAAGATTCCTGCCTGTGCTTTCTTTTTTAGGCATTATCGTATCCATTACCGGTATACTTAACATTTCTTCACTCTTAAATCCAAAAAATTCAAGTGCATATTCATTGACATAAGTACATCGGCCGGTGGTGTCCATTTTTATTATTACAGTTCTGGCATTTGACACCAATTCCTTGTAGCTTTCCCTGCTTTCAATCAGCTCTTTTTCCGTACTTCGCAGGAGCGTTATGTCTTCAACCAGTGACATTACGGAACTCATTACTCCGTTTTCGTTGAGGAGCACGGAATTATACCAGATGCATTCTTTTATCTCCCCTGTTTTTGTAATGTTCCTGTTCTGGGAAATAACTTTCAGTTCTTTTCCGCTTACCAGCCGTTTAATTGTATGTTCTACTTTTAGAATATCTTCGGGATAGATAATGTTCAAAAGATCTATCCTGATGCCCATAGTTTCTTTTTTTTTAAGACCGAATATTTTCTCTGCTTCATTTGACCACTGAATAATTTTAAAATCTTTGTCCCATTCAACAACAGCAAGCGGAGAGTTTTCAAGATGGTATTTAAGTCGTTGTTCGCTGTCCTTTAATATGTTTTCTGCCCTTTTCATTTCAGTAATATCACGGGCAATTGATATAACTGAGTTAACTTTACCGTTTTTATCCTTTTCAGGAACCAGGAGTGCGTCGAACACTCTGGTCTTGTCAAGCCAATTATTTGTGTGTTCGATCCTTCTCGGTTCTCCCGAATCAAGTACCTCTCTTGCAACCTGTTCCCATTGTTCAGTAGAATCAGAAGGAGCGCCATACTCTTTTGCTGTCTTGCCGATCATTGAATCAACAGGGAGATTTGTTCTGTCAGTGACTGCCTTGTTCCCATAAAGAAGATGAAGGTTTTTATCAAATCTTACAATCATGTCGGGAATATTCTCGGCAAGAGCACGGAACCTCTCTTCACTTTCTTTCAGTGCTTCCTTTGTCATCAATATGTCAGTAATATCCTGAATTGTAGACAGCAGATAGAAAACTCCATTGATTGATATTGTACTTGACGAAAGAAGACAGTTCCGTATCTTTCCGCTCCTTAACCTGAAGTCACATGGAATTCCATAAATGCTTCCCTGATTCTGCACATTCGTGAGAAACTGCTCACGGATGCCCGCATTTATAAAAAGATTAAGGTTAGCAGATGTTTGTCCTACAATCTCTTCTTTGGTGAAACCGGAATCCCTGATGAAACTTTCATTAACATCCCTGAAAATACCATCTTCTACAGTCGACAACGCCATTGGCAACGGGCTTAGATTAAAAAGAGACAGGAATTTTGTCTCGCTGTCACGGAGTTCAGCTTCAGCCTTTTTTCTTGCCGTAATATCATGTCCTACAACCATTGCTGAGACAGGAATTCCCTGTTCATTGAAATTGAATTTCATGTTCAGAACAGCATTGATTATCTGTCCGCCCTTATTCTTTACTTCATATTCAACGTTTTCGTCAGGTTTTTCACCATTGAAGCACCTTTTAATTCTTGATAAGAAAATAGCTTTGCTCTCACTGACAAGCAAATCAAGAGCATCGAGAGAAAGGAGCTCTTCTCTGGAGTAACCTGATAACTGACACATGGCATCATTTACTGTGCTGAATTTTCTATTTGCAAAATCCAGTTCATAGATAGCAGTTGGAGCATATTTTACCAGTTCTCTGAACTTTTTCTCCGATTCCCTGAGAACTGCCTCCATTTTTTTACGTTCAGTTATCTCATGAGCAACAACTACATTGCCTATATCTTTCCCGTCTGGGTTTTTCAGGACTGTAGAATTAACCTCCACAAAGAAGTACGTTCCATTCTTTCGGATATACATTACCTCACCTTCCCAACGGCCTGCATACCTTAACTTCGATCTTTCCGTGTCACGCGAAGAGCCTTCAATTTTTGGTTTTAGCATTTCTCCGGAATTTTTACCCAACGCTTCTTCTTTTGTCCAGCCGAACATCTTCTCAGCTGCCTTGTTCCAATAAGTAATCACGTAGTTACTATCGCTGCTAAAAACCGCGTCATACACATTTGATAATAATTGAGAATGGAAAGACAATGCTTCCTCTGCCAGTTTGCGTTCGGTAATATCGATATGATTCCAGAGACGGCCGGTAAGTTTTCCATCAACTTTTATAGGGATAAAATCCCTTAAGAGTGTTTTTTCTGAGCCCAGAGTAACATCCTCACCAATAACGGTCATCCCCTGGTTTACAATCTCACTTATTCTTCGAAGTGCAGCCTCAGGATCTTTGTATGAATTCTTTATTTTTGCCAGCATCTCATCTGCTTTCAGATTAATAAGTTCTGAAGGAGATTCTTTCAACCCGAAAATATCACAGAATGTCTGGTTGATAAATTCTGTCCGGTTTTCATTTGTAACAAGAAGGATCCCGTTATTCATGCCCTCCAGTATATTGTAAAACCTGTTAAGCATGAGTTGCATCTCTGCATCGGCAAGTTTTCGATCTGTGATGTCCTGAAATATGGTTGCGAATTTCCCTCTTTCCGGAGAAAAAACCGATATGTGGAAGTATTTCATCATCGGAGGAAAATATGTCTCAAAGGATGTATGTATTCCTGTTGATGCAACTTCATTATATATTTCAATATATGGAGCTTCGGGTACAGAATAGGCATCAGTAGCCATCATCCCTGAAATATTTTTCCTTTGCAGACCTGTAATCTTTTCAAATGCCGGGTTCACATCGGATATTATATAGTCAATAGGCTCTCCTGAAGAATTATAAACCAGCTCATGAATAGCAAGGCCTTCTGACATTGTTTGATATACTGCCGAAAGATTATTTTCGCTCTCCTGTAGGGCAGTTTTTGACCTTTTAATTTCTATTAAATCATTTCGCAACCCTTCATTTGCTTTTTTCAGTTCCGCTGATCTTTTGGTTACCTGCGATTTCAGCTTATTCTTCTGCTGTTTAATGAACTCAATCTCTTTCAGAGCTTTCTCAAGTTTGTCACTTAATCCCTTATTCTCCTTAAGAAGCTGATTTGCGGGTTTTGTTAACTTATTATCTGTCATGATATCGAGTTGTTAACATATTGATTAACCTGTAATGGGAGACTTTTCAAAGTCCTGGTTATTTAGAAATTTCAATAACTAGGTAATTCAAATGTAAATAATTTTTATAGCAAAAATTTGTATTTTAAAAAAGTTTGCGGCCTTTCTATCGAAGTATATTTCATCGCCTCTGCTAATTACAAAGGCAAATGAGAAGAAATCAATTTTATTGGCGAGGATTTAAATATAAAAAATGTTTACATATTAAGATTATTCTTAATTTTGAAAAACATCGTTGACTCTACTGCCAATAAAGAAGGATGACTACCTGGTTTTAATTAAATAGGAATGAAAATATTATTAGTTGAGGATGATCCGAAAATTTCCGCCTTCGTTAAAATTGGACTGGAGAGTAATGACTGTCTGGTTGACGTCGCCTATGATAGCATGATAGGAGAGAAACTGGCATTAAGCAGGAAATACGATGTTATTATTCTTGACGTGGTTATACCGGGAATATCAGGATTTGATCTTTGTAAAAAAATACGGAACAATAATAATCTGACACCTATTATAATGCTGACGTCTCTCGATTCTGTTGAAGATAAGCTTACTGGATTCGATTGCGGTGCAGATGATTATCTCGTTAAGCCATTTAGTTTCCAGGAGTTATTTGCCCGTGTTAAGGCACTAATACGAAGAAATAAAGAGACCCGCGTAATGCCTCTCCTTAGAATACTGGATCTTGAACTCGACTCAGTTACAAAAAAAGTCAGAAGAAATTCCAAAGATATTGTATTGACTGCTACTGAGTACAAAATTCTGGAACTTCTGCTGAGCAACAGAGACAAGGTATTTAACCGGATTCAGATAGCAGAAAGCATTTGGGGCTACTCTTTTAACTCCGGCACCAATGTAATTGATGTTCATATTAATTCACTCAGAAAAAAGATCGATAAAGATTTTGGGCAAAAACNNTTGGATACCTAATGAGTGAAGATCCCGGCACTAAGGAGTGATGACTCCTTTTTGAAAGATTGAATACTCTTAGCCAATTTCGTTCCCAGGGTGTGATATTGAATTCCCTTTTTCTGCATTATTAATCATTTCTTAATATTCTATTAATGTTCCTTTAACCGGTTAGGGAAATCTTTGTCNNTATTTTTGTATTAATAACTTACAAATACCTTTTATATGGAGAATTCAAAAAATAAAACCAAATGTTTGGGAACTGACATTATTTTGGGTTCTCAGGAGTCTAAGACAAATGTTTCCGAACTGGATATCCTTAGAAAAGCTTACGAGCTTATTCTGGAGAACAGCGATTTATTCTTTAAAGAACTTGGGAATGCTTTCATGGCGGAAAGCGAGCAAAGAGAATTTAACCCGATGATTTGAAAAAATCACCGGGTTATTTTTTTGTTCAATCTTATTTCAATTAGCTACGGTAATATCCGCAAATTTTTATTGTAGTTCCTCCTTAAATATACTTATCCATTTCCACCAATTTCCACCAATTTCAATCTGTTTCTATATATTTCCATTTATTTCCAAACATTTCCATCTTCAGCAATTCACCGGATTAACTATTTCAACTCTGATCTGTTTAGTTATAGGATGATTAAACATTTAATTTATTAGGATATGGACCTAAGTGAGAAGAAATGCATACCGTGTGAAGGCGGGATACCCGCATTAAAGGAAAAAGAGATCCTGGAATTTAAGAAGCTTATCTCGGTTGACTGGAAAGTAGTCGATAATGTCAGGATTACAAAAGAGTTTTTCTTCGTAAGCTACCGACATACAATTGACTTTGTAAACAAGATTGCAGATATTGCCGAGGCGGAGGGGCATCATCCCGTTTTGCATATTTTTTTTGGGAGGGCNNAAGCGAAGCGAGGAGCTCGACGAAGTCAAAATCAATGAGGGTATAAAATCCCGAAGACCTTTTGGATAAACGAATATTCGCAGATCAACTTTTAAATATTGTCATATAAATTAGGTAAGCAATGGAAGAGAATATTGTTAAAATACTTAGTATTGTGCAAGTTACACATGATGTAAGAAGATTTCAGCTTGAAAAACCAGAAGGATATACTTTTAAACCGGGTCAGGCTACCGACGTATCAATTAACAGACCTACCTTGAAAAATGAAAAGAGACCATTTACCTTCACTAGTCTTAATTCTTCTGATTATCTGGAATTTACGATTAAAATATATACTGATCATAATGGAATTACAAATGAGCTCGGAAAACTAAAACCAGGTGCTGAACTTATTATACGTGATGTTTGGGGTGACATAGCTTATAAAGGAACAGGTGTTTTCATTGCAGGTGGAGCAGGAATTACACCTTTTATATCAATTCTCAGGGATCTGGATCAGCAAGATAAGATAGGGAGCAATATGCTGATCTTTGCCAACAAATCAAAAAAAGATATTATTCTTGAAAAGGAATTGACTGACCTGCTTGGAAAATCATTCATTAATATTTTATCAGGAGAAAAAGCAAAAGGTTATGCTCATGGATTCATCACACAAGAATTTTTAAAGAATTATATTCCTTCAATTACCAATCACTACTACCTGTGCGGACCTCCGCCCATGATGGAGGCCGTACTTAAACAATTGCCCGGCCTTGGGGTAAGGACTGACCAGATTACCATGGAAGCAATGTGAGGTGGTTAAACATTTATCCAGCCCGGATTCTAATTATGAAAACTATACTGATTTTTGTCTCAAGTCTGGACGGTAAAATTACCAGGTGGGGTGATCCTATGATAAGATCCTGGTCATCAAAGAGTGATCAGGAGCATTTTGATGCAATCTGGAAGGATACACATGTGATTATTATGGGAAGTGGTACTTATAATCCTGATCCGGTTAAACCCGTTTCACGTCATCTTTTTGTTATTCTGACCAGGCATCCAGAAAGATATAAAAGCCGCGAAATACCCGGACAATTGGAATTTACTGATGATTCTCCTCTGTTATTGATGGAACGTTTTCAAAAAGCGAATGAGGACAAGCTTTTGATAGTGGGCGGAGCACAGATTGCTGCATTATTTCTCAAAGCACAATTAATCGATGAATTATGGCTTACCATTGAACCCAGGATATTTGGAATTGGTGCAAGTTTTGTGAATGACGAAAAACTTAATATTGAATTGAAGCTGCTTAGTTGCGAGCAGGCAAATGAACAGGGAACCTTAATATTAAAATACAAGGTTATAAAAGTAGAGGAAAAGCTGAACAGATAGTTTTAATGGGTTTCGTCTGATTTTAATCATCAAAGTCAATATTCTTGAAATCAGCCAGTTTCAGAGCTAGTTTCCTGTAAAGTTTTTCATTATCGGAATCACCGTTAATCCTGCTTATACGGCTGAGACCAAAATAACCATACGCTGCGTATGCATCGCCAAAACTCCTGAAAACGGAAATATCTTTGATTCCTTTGGTATATAACTGTTCAGCCTGTTTGATATTACGATACTTTTTTTCCTGAAGGATACCCTTGAAAATGGTGACCTGTGCCTGTAAAAACGGGTTCTCCATTTGTTCAACTGAGATTATTTCTTTTTCAGCTTCATCATATTGTTT
>PMIL01000302.1 GCA_003157075.1 Bacteroidales bacterium
CCTTACCCTTGTAGCGAAATAGCCTGGTTTTGGAGTTGCTCCTGATACGATTAGCTGATCTGACATAATATTGTCCAGCTTGTTTTTATTTTGTTTTTCTTTTTCATTTACCTGAAACCATTTTGGCAGCGCTACGGGAACAGATGATTTTCCTTCCCAGTCTCCGCGTCCGGCACGGCCCGTTACAAAAATGGTCTGTGTTGAACCGTTTCCCGGGTCCTCGAGCCAGATGGCAAACGTAGGCGGCTCGCCAAAGGTGGATTCTTTCACCAGCTTTTCATTTATATGAATCCTGAATTCAATATCGGTTTTATTCCAGGTTCTTGCGAAAGCATAGAATACCAGACTTGCAGCAATTATTACTCCTGTCAACAGTCCAAATCCAACAACTTTTTTAGTTACTTTTATTTGCATTGAAACTCTGATTATATTTCTTTCGTTATTTCGAATCCTTTTCTATATGCAAGCTTATCCAGCGCTGCAGCCTTATTGTCATTCAATATTGTTTCATATTCAGGTGAAAACAGCAGTTGTTTGTTTCCTGCACGATAAGAGAGATTTGCAAGATGAATCATGACAGCACTATGATGTCCTTCCGCAATGTTACCATTCGGTTGTTTCCTAGTCCTGATGCAATCAATATAATTCAGTATATGAGCCTTCAGCGGAAAAATTCCTTTATCCTGTGCGACAATCTTCTCATCTTTATCAAATACCTGCCAGCCGCCTCCCATCCTTCCGACATACATCATTTTTTTCGTTCCCAGGATGTCAATTCTTGTTGAATTCTGCATCCATTTCGGATAAATATCTCCGAAGCGGACATCAGGTCCTTCTTTTTGCATATAGGGAGTACATTCGCCTGTTTCAAGAGTAAGTGCGAATTTTCCATAATCGAAGGTGGTCATCTGGTAATCCGGAACATCACGCTTATCGTTAAAGAAATAACGGCCACCGGCGCAATAAGCAGATTTGGGAAAATCGGGGTTGCCAAGTATCAGTCTCGCAAGATCAAGCTGATGAATAGAGCCTCCTGATGTTACCGAACCTCCTGAATAATCCCAGTAGTATACCCATGATTTATTACGTGAAATATTATATGGTACTTTTGGTGCCGGTCCAAGCCACATGTCCCAGTCAATAGTATCAGGTGCTTTGGTATCCTCCTTTTCATTAAATGGTACTGGCCCGTCCAGTAATTCCCTGACGTGTACTGCTACGATATCACCAAGCTCTCCGCTTTTAATATAATCTCTCGCTGTGAGGGCATAATCTGCGCTCCGGTTCTGGGTACCACACTGAATAATTCGCTCATATTTCATTGCCGCCTTGATCATTTGCTGACCTTCGGATATGGAATGAGAAATAGTTTTTTCAACATAAACATCTTTTCCTGCCTGGCAGGCCCGGATGGCCGCAAGTGCATGCCAGTGTTCCGGTGTTTCAATAAAAACTCCATCTACTTCCTTATCATCATAAACCTTTCGCATATCTCTTACTGCAATCGGACGGAAGCCCTGAAGTTTCTCAATTTCCGATATAGCCCGTCCGCCCCGGGTATCATCCACATCGCAGACATACTTTATCCTGATATTTTCACCTGATTTGGCTGCTTCAAGTATCAGGTATGTTCCCCACGAGCCGGCTCCGATTAGTGCCAGGATAACCTTATCACCGGCGTTTTTACCTTTAGTGTTTGTAAAAACAGGTTTTATCGATTTCCTGTAATCAGGTGGTTCAGTGGGCATTTGGACTCCTGATTCCGATTTTATGGCATCTTGTTTTGAGGGTTTACATGATGTTCCCATTGATAAAGCGGCAGCTCCCGTTGCAGCCAGCCGGAAAAAATTCCTACGTTTCATATATAATCGATTTTATTTTCCTCTGAAGCAATAAACTAATAAAATGAACTTATTTATTTTTCGTTTCTGGGGATGCTCTTCCCGTAAACTTCAATCCAATCGAGCCGGGAGCATGCCGCACTCTGGCCTCCGCGCATCAAATCTGTAAACCCAATTTCATCCACCCGGGAAAGATCAGGATGATTCACCGGTGCTCCTTCAATAACAGTTTTTATATCCAGTTCAAACCAGTTAATATCTGCAAGGATAAACTCGTGAATCCTCCAGTCACTCGACAAACAATCACTCTGATCACCGACAAGCCATTTTCCATTCTTGAGTTTCAGAATGACATGAAGACACCTGAGGCCACTTTGTTTTGACCTCCAGACAATTTTAGAAAATTCACTTAAATCAGCAAAGAAATTTTTGTTCTTTAGCGACAGAGCCCAGTTCCCGGTGCATGTTCCTGACCAGATATAATAAGGATCGTCTGCAGGAGTGAGGTGATGACTCTTTTTAATACTATCACATCCTGGCCCATAAAGCTTTAACTCCAGGTTTTTATTTGAAACATGCTCCTGTGTAACAGGTGTAGCTGCCGGAATCTCTTTCCAATCTTCTCTGAAAAAAAGAGACGGTCTGTACTGAGCCTGGCAGTTATTCTGACTGAATTGCAGAATAATCAGAGTAAGACCAGACATCAAAAAGCTTTTGGTATAAGTAATATTCATAATTAATATATTAGATTATTGTTTTCGTGGTCCGTAATGTGGTATTTCCAGACCGGATTCATATGCCCCACAGTCAGGAGCGGATCCGGTATAACTATCATTGATATTTGGAATAACTACTCCACCATCTATTACTCTGGAGCTTTTTTTGGGTCTAAGGTCAGGAACCTCCCGCTCGGGAGCCGGCGGATCAGGAAAATCTATATTTTTAAAAGTTCCCTCAATTGTTATTTTTTCGATCCCGTGATCCTCGACATCAGCGAATGATTTTTTTCCTATCATTGCTTTGTACGGAGTTCCATATACTCCAACGGCATCATAGTCAAAACTGCTATGCACTCCCGGTTCCTCAATATCAGCCGCATAAGGCTTGCCAACACCGTAATCGCCCCATTTCTTAACCGGAACAGGGCCTCCGATTGCAAGGTTATTCCTGAAATATGCATAATCCATAGGATCATTGCCACCAAGACCTCTTCCGATCTTGATCATTGTGTTATGTAAGATTACATCTCCCTGGCTGTATCTCTGCAATTTAAGACCCCCGTTTATTATGTTATACATGACATTTCTTACAAAATAATTGGGCCCCCCGAGGCCTGGTTGAGAACTAAGTCCCATATAACAGTTTGTGATTCTGTTCCTGAAAATCCGGCAGTTAGAAAAGCAAAAATCAGCTTCGATCGCATCATCCACACCTCTGAATATGTCATTATTGTATATGTCTATACATGTTTGGTTAACAACATGTTGATCCTCCATTGTTGAAATACAATCCCTGAAACCAGTGACCCTGTTATAACAAATTACATTTCCCGGACCTGTCATTTCAATCCCTTCCCCGACATTATCTCCGTTACATCCCATTGCTTCACTGGTCCAGACGCAAGTTCCTGTAACACTATTATCACTTATATAACAGTTTGTTGCACCTGGAATATAAGCAACGATTCCATATACAGAATTTATTTTGCACCTTCTTACCACGCAGTTCTCTGCACCGTTAAGCTGAATTCCGATACCTTCCTTTTTCTTGTTCTCAACTGTTAATTCTTCTATATATACCCATTTCCTGTTTTTCAAATCGATATAGGAAAAAACAGCTTCTCCCTTAGAGCATCTGTAAACCATAGGTTTTTCAGGCGTTCCGTTTTTCGTTTGCAAAGTATCATATCTTCCCGGCTTTATTTCAATTATTACGGCATTTTTAGTGATTTGAGGTTCAGGTCTGGTTCGTGATACGATCTTTTTTTCGGCAGAACCTCCATCCGGGTCAATAAGTTTGAGCCATATTTCGTATTCGGTATCCGGTTTCAGATCGAAAATACTACCAGAGTGTTTATTGGACCAGCTAAATCCTTCATTCTTTCCTTTTGGGACCCTGAACAGGGGCATTCCCTGCTGCCACAGTTTTTCACCCTTCTGCCTGAACTGAACCGTAACCCTGCCATTCTGGTTATCATCACCTTCAATGATCCATTCAATGGCTAAATTTATTAGTGTGGGATATGGTGAAGTTATTGCCCCGGGAATTGTTTTATTCTGTGCTATTGAACGTAACAGTAACATTGTTAAACAGAGTATCAATAATGTGGCTCTTTTCATTCGGTTTGAATATCTGATATAGCTGTATAATAAGAATCAGAAATTAATTTCAATTTTATGTTCGACGGACCCATTTGGAATTTCAATTTTTTTATCCAACCCGCTTACTGCTAACCCGTCAATACTTAATGAGGGTTTGCCCATATCTTTTAATAACCAGTCAGAAAACTCCAGATTCCAGTTTGAAGAATGTGTTTCGAAGTACTGGCAGTAATGAGTATCATAACCGATTGTAATTGTGAGTTTATCATGACCCGATGACCAGTAACCTGAATTCCGGGCATGGAGGTATCCGATGAATTCATTCATACTCATGAACCGACCAGTTGGATATTTGGAAAAAACGGTAGCAAATTTATCCGGTTCCCTTGATATCCCGAAATCATGTGCATCAGGAGGAACTTCAACTAGTAGTGGCGATTCGGATGTTCCAAAGAATTTCCATCCAATAATGACCATCTCTTTACCCAGGTAACCGGTTTCCCAACCACACCATCCAAATCCAGCTTCCCCGGCCAGTTTTGGCGTATTACTGAAATACGAAATTGAGGTGCCGAGACCTCCCGGGCAAAATTCAAGGGGAACGACTCCAAATTGTTGAGTTAACCATTCTTTTGCCGTTTTCATTCGCCAGAATTGTTCAGCCGGAGGTATTTCTTTATTCCTTCTTGTATCGCCGAATTCGCGATACCAGCCCACCTCAGCTCGTTCCTTATCAAGTTCGCTGCCGTACCATCCCGGATCTGAAACAAGATCGGGTTGCATATGTGTAAGCCCATGGCACATCACCTCAAAAACTCCAAGTTTCACACCTTTGTCATAGCCTCGTTTGCTGGAGGGATAATCCTGTTTTACTCCAAAATCATCTGTATACACTTTATTCCATGTTGGCTCCATTCTTCGTTCAGCGTCATTGACATATCCGGCTACAAAGTTAATATTGAGCACTGCATGGTGTTCCTGTAAAGGTTTAATTAAATATTTATCAATAGTGTCTTCGGATAATATGGGATAATGCCAGTGTTCCAGCCAGCTGCTTTGTGCTCCTCCCGGATCATCCATAATCATTATAAGGTCGTTATCCCACGTTTTGTAAAGATTATATCCAACTGACCAGGTAATAGCTCTTCTCAAAAGAGTACGAATATCTTTAAAGAAGAAAAGCCAGTTATGATCATTGCCGATCCAGACCACATGAGCCCCGGAAGGATATTCTTTCACTGTAACCTGGGGATGAGTTCCCTGTTCAATAAGCGCAGTCGTTCCTTTAAGTACCTCAACCTGCTGCCGCTGCTTATGCTCGACGATTCCACTGTCGATAAGAAAAGTTGATGGTAGCCCTTCAGTCATGAAATGTTTTTCCTTTACTTTTAAAGTGGAATTGCTTTCCCAACTGCCTTTGTATTTTAAACCGAGTATTGACTGAATTTCAGGTTGAGCTATCCTGTCAGAGAGAGCAATAAGCCCGATTCCGTACTTCTCTACCATTTCTGTAACAATTGAATAATCTGGATGAAGCAGCTTTTCAGATTGGTTGACATCCCAGATTATGGTACCGTACCTGGGGTTATTATTCATATCAAGAAACATATAACGGTCAAGAAATTGCTGGTCCAGACGAACCACATCAAAAGGAATGCCCCATGATTTCAGCAGGATTACCAGATGATGAAAATCATTGGCCCCTGTCACTCCGGGATTTGCATCATAACCGGAATATTCTCCTGTAGGTTTACCTGCTTCTATAATATAGCTTGCAGGATCCTTCCATTGATCCCCTATTATGACCATAACTCTGAATGGTTTGAGTTTACCCGGAACGTGATCAATTGGCGTTGCACTTGAAGATGCAGAGAGAATTAATAACATTAATGCCAGAACCTGGTTGATACCCATTATTCTTATATTCATAATATTAATGATAGATTTTTAACTATAACTTATTAAGACTCTCTTGCTCTCAGAATTATAATGAAAGTAAGCAAATTTATGAAAGTATTTCGAATTTCAAATTTTAGATTTCATTAAATTTCATAAATTTGTATTAAACTTGCAATTCATTATTTTAATTAGAAAAAGATAAGGTAACGGTAATGATTCGATTAGATTTCATAAAAATTGCGGGACTTGCAATTTCGGGTTTTTTTATCGGAACAACCAGTAAAAGTAGTGTTTTTGGATATCAGGACGATCTTCCTCCATTGCTAGTTGATGAACAGGGAAATAATATACTGACACTTGCTGCATGGTCAAAAGAGCGGTCTGTAATTAGAAAAAAGTGGCAGGATTATCTGGGAATAATTTCTCCAAATTCAAACCCACCTAACCTGAGGGTATTGAAAGAAGATTATCCCGATGGCATGATAAGGCAGCTTATCGAGTATGATAACGAACCCGGACAAACTATTCAGGCCTACCTTATCAGGCCTGAGAAAGCAACAGATATGCTGCCTGGAGTGATTGCTTTGCATTCGACCAGCGATAATCAAATGCTTTATATTGCAGGTATTGAGAAAGGAAAAATTTCTCCGATGGGACTGAATCTGGCAAAACAGGGATTTGTTGTATTGTGCCCGATGTGCTTTCTCTGGCGTGATAAAGGAGACAGTACTTATGAACAACAGGTCGAAAGATTTCATATAAGGCATCCTTCGTCAAAAGGTATGGCAAAAATGTTATTTGATGCCCAGCGAGCCATCGATGTACTTGTAAGCCTTAAGATGACCGATAGCAATCGCATTGGGGTAATGGGACATTCACTCGGTGGCAAGGAAGCATTTTACCTTGGTGCCTTTGATGACAGGGTAAAAGTTATTGTCAGTAATGAGGGCGGCATAGGTATTGATTTTTCTAATTGGGATGATTCATGGTATCTAGGAAAAGAAATACATAATTTTAATCATCAGCATCATGAAATACTGGCATTATGTGCACCTAAGCCCTTTCTTCTTATCGGAGGCGACTTTGCAGATGGTACCAGGAGCATACCATACATTAATGCGGTAAGCCCTGTTTATAACCTCTATGGCAGACTTCAAAACCTGAAGCTTTATAACCATGGGCGGGGGCATGACCTAACACCGGAAGCAGAGAAGCTTACCTATGATTGGATAATTGAACATCTTTAGATAACTGCAAAACAATTGCATCACATTTATCAATTGCATATTCGTTTATGATTTAAAATTTAACCTGATATGAATTTAAATAAGCAATTATTGTCTCTGGTTCTGTTTACATTTATTGGCGCAGGATGCATCGGTCAAACAAGAACAGGTGATAATTCCACTGGTATTATAAACAGAACCCACTGGAAAGTAATTGGCCCGGGTGGCGGGGGAGGTGTACTGAAACCAACAGTCAGTCCGTTTGATAAGAATTTTGTCTTGACTCATTGCGACATGACATCCGTTTATGTTTCTCAGGATGGAGGAAAGAACTGGAAATCAAAAAATTTGTGGAATGTTCCTGATGATTTTGAGTTTGATCCGGCCGACCCTAATACGGTTTATGTGGCCACAAAGGGTTTTCAGTACAGCGAGGACAGAGGTTCGGGAATAAGTCTTCTTCTCAGGTCAGAAGATAAAGGTGAAAAGTGGAAGATAATATTTCCGGATGTCAGCAGATCAAAGAAAGTGGAAAGACTTCAGAGTACTAGACTGAAAGCTTCCGACTTAATCGAGGGAGCACTGGATGGGACTATTCAAAAGGTTAAGGTAGATCCTTCAAATAACAACCATATATTTTTAGGGCTCGCTCCTCTGGATGACTATATGGCCCGTGACAACGCAGGAATCGATACCAGCCGAGCCAGACTTGTTATGTCATGTGATCATGGTACCAGCTGGAAAGTGCTTGCAATCCTGACCGGCAAAAATATAACCGGAATATTTCCCGATAGTAAAAACAAACAGGTAATAGTGTTCACTGAAAAATCATGTTTGCGAATCAACGAAATTACCGGTGAATCGGAACATCTGCCTCTTCCTGTAAGATCTATTAATCAGGTGGAAGGAGGAACTGGAAAATCAGGTACTCTGATCTATATTCTGTCAGGATTCAGAAGAGAAAACACTGAAGTCAGTGGGGGTATTTATGTTTCGGCCGATATGGGAAAAACGTGGACACAGATAAATGAAGGACTGTTGAAAGGCATTGCACCGGGAAGGATTCCCAGTCTGAGACAGGGGCTGGCTGTCTGTGGCTCAATACCTGAAGTTGCATATCTATCTACAGTAAATCCTGTCAGGAATGAAGGAGGCAAGATTGATGATATATATTGCATTTTTAAAACAATAAATTCCGGAAAAAACTGGGAACCTGTGCTTCAGTCCTCATCACAAGGAGGTTATATTACAAAGAATTTTAAAGGTTCATGGATGGAGGAAATTTTTGATCCGGGCTGGCCGGGAAATCCTATTGACCTGGGTATTGCTCCCGGCAATCCTGATGTCTGTTATGCAGGTGATAACGGCCGCGGTTACAAAACTACGAATGGTGGAAAGACCTGGGAACAGATATACAGCCATAATAATGCAGACGGCTCATATTCAAATACGGGACTTAATGTAACCACTTGTTACGGAGTTCATTTTGATCCATTTAATAAAAATCACTTCTTTATCTGTTATACTGACATCGGACTGTTCCATACATTTGATGGTGGAAATAGCTGGTTTCCATCAATCAGGGATATTCCCAGAGACTGGCAGAACACATGTTACCAGGTGACATTTGATCCCGTTATAAAAGATAAAGTGTGGTCGGTATGGGCAGATGCTCATGACTTGCCCAGAACTAAAATGTTTGGAGGTTCTGGCTTTGGTCATTTCTCAGGTGGAGTCGCTGTGTCGTACGACGGAGGTAAAACCTGGAAGAAAAGTAATGAAGGTATTCCTGATAATTCGATATGTACAAATATCCTTCTTGATAATTCTTCAACATCACAGTCACGCATTTTATATGTTAGCGTTTTTGATCACGGTGTATATAAATCAACAGATAATGGCTTGACATGGATTTTAGCCAGCAATGGTCTGGGAACCAATCTGTTTGCATGGCAGTTGCGGCAAAATTCTCGCGGACGTCTGTTTGTACTTATTGCGCGTGGTGCAGCCAAAGGCAAAACTGTTGATGGCGCTATTTTTTATAGTGATGATAAGGCAGCATCATGGAATAAACTTGTGTTACCTGAAGGTACAAATGGCCCTCACGACATGCTTATCGATCCGGTTCATCCCGGAATAATGTATGTTAGTTGCTGGCCTCGTCAGCTTGAAGGCAAAGACACCAATGGAGGGGTTTTTAAAACAACTGATGGAGGAAATACATGGGTAAGCATTTTTGATGACAGAGTACGTGTCAATTCTGCGGGAATTGATCCTGAACATCCTGAGAAAATTTTCATTAACACTTTTCAGAATGCAGCATACAGAAGCGAGGATTCAGGTAATAGTTGGAAAAGGATCCAGGGTTATCGCTTCAAATGGGGTCAAAGGGCTATACCGGATATCAATAATCCCGGTATGCTTTTCCTATCCACCTATGGAGGTAGCGTATATTATGGTCCCTCTGCAGGCGATCCTTCTGCATCCGATGATATTGTCAATATGCCGGAAGGATGGTGGTAGAATGGGTAGGGAAGTTTATCTTATTTTTTTACAAATAATATACGGCCTTGTCCGGGGGCTATCCATTTGTCTTCTCCTGACCATGGTTCAGAATCACCGGTATAATTATTGATCTGGTAAATAGTTCCCTGATCTTTAAAGGATAGATCGACATATTGCGATTTTACCAGACTTTTATTTACAACAATAATATATGGAGTCTCATTAATATCTTCAAATTCTCCCACCAATAAATTATCTCCTGTCAAAGAAGACAGAAAATGAGAAGATTCTATCCCATCTTTACATTCTGTCATTGCAGGAGAGTGAAAAACATTTACACTTTTCAATTTAGTATAGGCTTTCCCTATTGCATGCATTTGAAGATTTACATTTTGCAGAATAAACCAAGTGGGGGTTTTATGACCGAATTGATCAATTGGTGCAAACCGGTAATTTCCTGATCGGGGAGCAAAATAAGTAAAATAACTGATGCCTTTTCCACCATAAGCCAAAGTGGTATACAATTGAAAGCAAAGACCAGGATAAGATGGCTCGGCATATTCGAAGTGCGAATTAGATAAAACTATGTTCCAGAAAGGAATATTATTTTTCAAAGCTATGTTTCTGACGGTCCCCAGATTTTCAAAATATCCCTGACGGAGACTATCACCTTTCATAAGCGAATAATTATCATAACTAATAAAAGTTGGCTTTACAGTCGAAACATATTTCTCGAGATAATCTTCATAATCTTTTGCCTGCAATTGTTCTTCATTACTGGCATAAACAGGGAAGAGATTGATATATGCCATTTTTTGGGGAGTAGCTCTTGTCCATGCATCCTTCCATCTTTTTAAGCCGGGGAAAATAGCAGAGCCAGGCTCGTCTCTCAGATAATAGCCAAAAACCGAATTGTCATTAGCCGTTTTTTCAACGATTCCGTTTACTCTTTTGCTGATCTCAGCTTCACTTAATTTTGATTCAGCATCACCTACCTGGATAGAGTTGTCGTAAACAATGGCTTTTAATCCTGCATGTGAAATTCTTTTCAGGTCTCCGGTTCCGACAAATCCTGCCAGATTGAATCCACAATCGTAAATTTCATTTAAGGTAGTGGAATCCGTTGGTGTTTCTCCCCATGGCATAATGACAAATTCTTCAGGGCTTAGCCGGATTGGTTTGTATGATTGAGAATAACACACTGATAAACTTAACCCTAAAACACATGTACTGAATATCTTTTTCATTTTAACACTGAAATAATTAATAAGAAAATGGATTCTTCATTTCCTGTCTAAAAATAGAGTGACACAGGACCTAGTATCCCTGATTTCTGGAGTGATTTGTCCTTGCCCGGGAGATTAAGCACTGGTGATGTTGTCCAGCAATTCTTCAGCTTTCCGAATTGTGTAAAATCACCGATAATCCTGTTTCGCCATGTGTTTGCAACATGGATGACAAGTTTGTTATCTTTCCCCTTAAGCATACCGGTGACCTCAAATCTGTAACCGGGGAAGACAGATGAGCCCAGAAGTTTTCCGTTTAAGGTGATGTTATACGCTACCATGACAGAATCGAGACTTATATAAGCTGTTTTTTTGCCAAGCAGTTCGCTTGGAACAGAAAAATTCAGATCGTATGTTGCCTTTCCGGCATAGAATCTGATATCAGGATCCTCAAGTAGTGTCCAGGACGAGAAACTTGTCACAGGTATGGCTTTTTTCTCCGGAAGATCCTCAAATTCAAGTGTTCCTGTAAACTCTTTCAGTACGTATTTCTCAGCAGGATCCTTCCTTACCTCCAGACCAGCTTCCTTTTCCTTTTGAAAAATAAAAAACAGCGACTCTTTTGGCTTGAACTTGAGTCTGACAGTTGTTATACCCTCCGATATCTTATAGTCCGCCGGTAGAGTTACTGTTCCATATTGAGGATCCCAAATTTCCGGATTTTTCCCTGATACTCTGAAACTGCATTCTCTCTCAACCGCTTTGTCTTCCTGATTTACCACAAAATATATATCTGCATTCCCATCTTTTTTATGAATATATAGAAGATTTATTGTATCCTTCCTGTCACAGGAAAAATCAGGTTTGACATTGAGTCCTGAGAGGATTTCTTTAATCGCAGTTTTGGTATATACCCTCCCTTTACCATAAACATTGCCTTTGCCGTCTTCATTATCAGTATTTCCCCACATTTGTCCGGAGAGGATACCAAGTAGCTTTTCATTTTCATTATAATTCAGGTTACCTGCAACTTTTACAGGTCTGGGACCGGCAACAACTGCTCCCGCATTTACAAGTCCCCCAATTACTTTTAGTGTGCTATATTCCATCACAGAATCATCAGGAAGTAAAAGCATAGCATAGCTCAATCCGTTATCAAGCTGAAGTTTACCTTCAGCAATTTTGCAGTGATTAAGAAGGACATCAAGGTTACAGCGCTGTAATGAATATCCATAAGGCATTTCATATTTCCCTGAACTCTTAAGTTCTTTGAAGTACCTGTCGCCTTCAAAGTAGAGAACATCCGCTACCGGAGTGCCCTTCTGGAGTAGATATTGATCTCTGGCAAGATATGTGAACCATTGCGAAGCAAACTCCCACCANNTACAATCTGGTTTATTCCGGTACAAAACGCCCGGTCGCCATACAGTTTCAGATCCCAGGGAGTCTCACTGTAATTTGCATAACCGGTATAGGATTCTGCTGGAATTATCTGTTTTTTATATAAGGCTGCTGCCTGAGCCGGAATTTCCCATGAAGAACCAGTCACTGGTCTGTAATTTATAAATCCGGTTTTTGGATCCGGACCTGCCCAGAATTCAAACATCGGGACATCAACATAACTATTCGATTTCAGAATATCCAGAGGTGGATAGCTAGTACCTCCATAAATGACTTCTGTATGTGACTTTACTCCGTTTTGCTGGCACAATTCGTTGAAATGTTTGTAGTAGTTTTCCTGAATTAACTCCGCTATGGTCCGTCGAAAGTCCTGTAAAAATCGTTCCGTTGACCCGGAGTTATCAACTGTTTCACCGCATATTACCGGCAACCAGTTTACAATACTATAGTGTCTTCGTTTTTCAAATTCAGATGCAAAGCTATCGGTCCAGTTCTGGTATCTGCATTCCCAACTGTCGATGAACATATACTCAAATGTGTTTCCGGCATATTGTCCGGCATGAGCAATAAGTTTTACGGGAAAACTGCGGAAGTGAAGATTTAATGCTGCTGTATCCATCTTGTCACATTCCAGTCCTCTGCCGGCTGAAGTTGCCGGTCCATTGGTTGCTTCAGTAGTGGTATATCCGATGCGAAGGATTGTCCATGTCCCTTCAGGGACCTTCCAGCTTAAGGTGCCATCGGCTGTCATGTATTGTGTGAGGTCCAGAATACCTGAAGCTGTTATAGCATTAGCGGCTTCCTTCCCCTGTTGAAGAATATCCCCAGCCTTGTTAGCCATGGTTGTTACGGTTTTTTCAAGATGAAAAGGTATTGAGGTATTATAACCGGGTTTTTCATCTTTATCCAAAAGCTCAAGTTCGGAGATTTGCATAGTGCCAAAACCCAAACTGTCAATTTTTCTGAATATTAGTTTGTAATACTTAGCGTTAACCGGGTGAATTTCTATAATTGAGGTTTTATTCAAAGGTGTGCCTTCAAGCCGTTGAAACTGTTTAAAGTTTTTACCATCATCGGATGTCTTTAGTTCAATCTGATAATTAATGCCTTCCAGGTTTCCCCAGGTAAATTCCATGCGGGGATGAATGGCTATCTTCGTGGCAATAAATTTTTTGCTGAACGCTATATTTATTTCACTGGAATCATTAACTGAAACACCACTGAAAGGATTTGAATCGTATAAAAGATCACCGGTAAGTTTTCCATTCAAAGATATTTCCGGTTTTATTTCCACGAATGAACTGGTTTGATCTTTTGTTGGAAATGCTACGACCCGGATATCTTTATAATAATCAAGGTTCTTTTTTGGCTGAGATAACTGAATTACGGTCTGTCCTGAACCTCTTACGACAGTTTTACTCCATGTACATCTTTTCATAGAATACTCAGGAGTAATCCATGGTCCGCCGCTCGAACTCCACCCATCACAATTATGGGCTCCGACATGCATGTCGAGTCTCCTGGCTTCATGCAAAGCCCATTCAAACATCTCATACCACTCAGGAGTATTGAACTTTATCTGGGGAACACCCATATCCTTTTCTCCAAGTAAACCTACATTCAGGATTGTAACAGTTGAGATGCCCTGACTTTTCATGGCTTCAAGGTCCTTGGTTATACCTTCCCTGGTAATGGAATTATCAAGCCAGTGCCACCAGGCGTGGATTGAATTCTCTGATGATGGATTTTGAAAGCTGTTTCTGTTTAAACCTTCATTTGAAGGGGATTTACAGCATGTAATCATCATCGTCAAACCGGTGACAATAAGAAGCGGGATCGTTCTTTTCAGGTTTTTCATATCTCATGAATAAATAATCAGGGTTCAGTATAATAGATTTTATGAATTAAATGATACATTACCAAAAGTAAGTCTTATAGCCGGGTTATACTCAAGATATTCCGGTTTTTCGAATCTATCATTTAATAATATCTTCTAAGGCTTTTTCATCACCTTTCGCAGGGCCATACCAGACACCACCGCCGAAAGTGATAACAAATATTTTATTCGGGTTCCTTGGATCCGGTTCAACCCTCTGTCCCCACTTAAAATTATAACCCCTGATTCGTGTCCAGGTTTCACCGCTGTCTTCTGAACGGTAAGCTGCACTGCTAAAGCCGCATGCATAATAGGTATTATTACGGTGATCATAAGTCAGATCATGGATATGCTGATCTTTCTCAAGAACTTGTTTCCAGCTCTTACAATTATCAGTTGAAAGAAATATTCCACCACCTGTGTCCTGAGAGAATTGACCTTTTGAAAGCCGTCCCCAGGCTGAAAGAAGAACCCGGTTATTATTTTCCTCATCGATAACTAAACTGACAGGACAGTTTGTGCCTTGAGGGAGAATTAATTTTACCCAGGTTTCAGCACCATCATCAGAACGATAAATAGCCCCATCTTTTTCATTACCAATACTACCGTCCTCACTTCGTCTGGAAACAATCAGAAACAGGGTCCTGTTTTTATTTGCCTGGACAATCTGCCATGTTAAAGGGCCGGTTCCTGAAATTCCATCATTTTTAAGTGTCCAGGTTTTACCTCCATCCACAGATTTGTAGACTCCTTTTCCGAAGGCACATGCATATATTGTTCTTGCTTCTTTCTTGCTTTCAGTATCAATGAGTATATGCGTGAATGCTGCTTCACCAATATCCCTGCTAACCGGCCTCCACGATTTTCCGCTATTTTCTGTTGCTAATATACCTCCTTCAAAGTTTACTGTTCCATTTCTCCTCCACATTTTAGGTCGTGGCAGATCATGTACTCCGCTCATGACAGCCCAGCCTCTTCCTTTCACTTCCGGATCAAATGTCAGCCAGTAAGTGGTATTAAGCCAGTTCTTTGGTACGCCATTATTATTTATGGCGCTCATCCAGCTTTCTCCTCCGTCTTTGCTTTCCATTAAACCGATATCAGTATTTGCCATAAACAAATGATTAATTTCAAACGGATCAAAAACAATCCTGTATCCGGTTGTAACCTCAAGTCCGCGGGAGATCCAGCCTTCTCCATCTTTCCTATTAGTATATACCTGTTCCCAGGCTTTTCCTCCATCCGGAGTTTTAATAGTCCTGCCAAAATCCGTTGTATAGCATATATCCGGATTAACCCGGGAAACGGCAATTGAAAAAGGATTCTCTCCCCAGGATGGTCCGAATCGTTCATCAATCCAGCCTCCCTTATAATTCGGAGACTTTAAATTCCCTTTGCTGGTCAGACGATCTTTCCAGACCAGTTTCCATGTCTTTCCAAAATCTTCACTTTTAGCAACGCCCATGCATGTTGTATCCTGGTGCTCTTTCAAACCGTTATAGGAAACGTAAACTACTTCAGGATGTGAATCGCTTGTGGAGATACAGCGCCATTCAGGAATATCATCATTATCTCTCCTGAGATTAAGAATACCGTCCTGCCTGTTTAACCAGTTTTTGCCGCCGTTATCAGTATAATAAATTCCGGAAAGATCGTTTCCCGGATGGGAATAACATTTACCCGAAATCGCATAGATGATAAATTTGTTATGCAACTTATCAAATCCGGCTGCAAAACAATTGAGCGCTCCAACATTTTCAGGACCGGGATAAATTTTCCAGGTTCCTTTTTCCCTGATAGTTATTGAGTTCCTTCCGGTAATGTACAGAGTTCGGTTTTCTTTGGGAGAAGAGGGATCTATATAAATGTTTTTCACCCCATTCTCAAGATCCTTTACCCTGGTCCAGTGTTCTCCCTGATCATCAGAGAAGTAATAAGCAACGATATTATTGACAGAGATTGCTGCATGAAGTTTCATCGAATTTTCAGGATCAACAGCCAGGGTTACAACATTGCGGATAGTGCTGTCATTGGTTAAAACTAACTCTTCCGCGTGATCTCCTTTTGGCACAAATCCTTTAATGTCTCCAGGAGCCGGATATACTATCTTCCAGGAATTCCCGCGATCAGAACTTCTGAAAAGAGCAATGGAATTTGCGTATACTATATTGGAATCAACCGGATCGAAAACAAAGAAGCTGACAGCTCCCCGCAATGAAAACATTCTCCACGATTGTCCTCCGTTATATGTAACAAATGATCCTGTCATATCACAGGCAACATAGGCATAGTTTGAATTATAAGGGCTGATGGCCGGAGAGAAAGTGGCACCGCCTCCGCCTGCTCCAATTTTTTCCCAATGGCTGACTGGTTTCTCCGGTATATTTACCTGAAAACAAGATTGAATTTCAGGAAGCACTATTAAAAAGCAAAATAAAATTGCTGTTCGCATATTTAATTTAATCTTCATACCTTTATTTTATCAATATATTGTAAAAATATATAAATAATGTGTACGTACACATTAGTNNCGTCCAATATTATTCATTAATTTGTGCACGTTAACAAGCAATGAAATAAATACAGAATTATGCCTTACAAAAATTTCACCAGAAGGGATTTTATTGGCAAAACTGCTACAAGCATAGCATCTATAGCTATCTCAGGTAGTATTGCCAGAGCTTCTTCAACTGACGCTGCTTCATACAGGAGAATATCCGGTTCAAATGATCGCATAAATATTGGCTTTTTAGGTTGTGGCAGTCGCAGCAGGGGCCATTTGGATATGGTTAAGGCTTCTGAAAAAGANNGAATTTAAGTATTCTGAAGACTTATTGAAAATGAGCGATTTAGATGCTGTAATGATAGGAACAGGAGATTTTCAGCATGCAAAACTTCTAGCTCAGGTTATTGAATCGGGAAAAGATTGCTATTGTGAAAAGCCGATGGCCACCGATTTGGAGGATGCTAAGCTGGCACGGAAAGCTGTAATGGCTTCTAAACAGGTTGTTCAGATGGGGTCACAATGGTTAAGCGATCCCATGCAGCTTAAGGTACGAGATATTGTCCGTTCCGGGAAGTTAGGTCAGATCACAAAAATTGAACAAGTCTGGAATGATAATAATCCCCGGTGGCATGACCCGGCCGATCCGGACGTTGCAATGATCAGGCAGGAAGATACCGACTGGAACCGATGGCTTTTAGGAAAACCATTTGTTCCGTTTGATCCATGGAAATATTTTGAATTCAGAATATTCCGTGAGTATTCAGGCGGAATAACTTCGCAATGGATGAGTCATGGGAGTGGGTTGATTCATTTTTACACCGATACTGCCATCCCGGATTCGATGGTAGCAAACGGAGGAATATTCGGATGGCCGGATATCAGGCAAAATCCCGACACATTTCAGGCGTTGGCTACATATGAAGGTAAGAAGTTTTTGCATTCCTTCACAACTAACTTTGCAAGTAAATTTGGCGATTACACCGCAATACGTGGCAAGGAAGGAACTTTATTTGCACACGGGGGTGAAGGAAGCGCAAGCTGGTTCCTGATTCCTGAACACCAGGATCTCCCAGGCGGATTCAACTTTTATGAAGGTCTTAAAGAAATGATAAAAAGCGGCAAAGCCGAAATAGTCACCACTCCTGAATACGGTATGAAACTTGGTCCTGTAGATACTGGTGATTATAGTAAATATCATCTCGATAACTGGATCGATTGTATGAGAAGCCGGAATTTAAAACCTAATGGAGATATTCACACTGGGTTCTGGCATTCAGTTGCATGTATTATGGCCACACAAGCATACCGTGAGGGTAAGAAATTTTACTGGGATCCGATTAATGAAGTAATCATAGATAATAAACCTGCTTAATAATTTATTTCAGCATAAACTCAAAGTATGTCAGGACTGACCCATAAGGCCGGAAACTTTAGATACAGAATCCTAGCACTGGTGTTTATGGCTACTACCATAAACTATTTTGACAGGAGTATAATCGGCGTTATGGCTCCTACGCTCCAAAAGCTTTTCGATTGGTCAAATAAAGATTATGCAGCCATAATAGTTTCCTTCAAAATTGCTTATGGTATTGGATTACTATTTATGGGAGGAATTATTGACCGGATTGGAACTAAAATGGGTTATACTATTTCAATTGTGATCTGGAGCATTTTTGGCATGTTGCATGCAGCAATAAGACCGGCTTTTAGTTTGGCTGGTTTTATCATTGCCCGTTTTGGACTGGGAATCGGGGAATCCGGAAATTTTCCTGCTGCAATTAAAACCGTGGCAGAGTGGTTCCCAAAGAAGGATCGTGCTTTTGCTACCGGAATTTTTGATGCATCTACCAGTGTAGGGGCTATCTTAGCACCATTCATTGTAGGAGCGATCGTATCAGTGGAAGGATCGAACTGGCAAATACCATTTCTTATTACTGGATTACTTAGCTCTCTGTGGGTATTTTTATGGATGAGAACATATCAAAAACCGGAAATTCACCCACGCTTGTCAAAAGAGGAGTTAGCTTATATCAATAGTGATTCTGAGGAGGAAACAAAAGAAAAAATTCCCTGGCTAAAACTGTTGCCAAAGCGGGAGACCTGGGCTTTTTCTTTAACTACGATTACCGATGGTGTCTGGTGGTTCTATCTTTTCTGGGGTGCAAAATTCCTTGGTGAACAGTTTGGTGTGGACATTAAAAATATTGGACTTCCCTTCCTTATTATTTTTATAATGGCAGATACGGGAAGCCTTCTCGGAGGTTATACATCCGGTGCCTTAATAAAAAAAGGATGGTCAGTAAATAAGGCGAGAAAAATTACTATGCTGGTTTGTGCAATTATTATTTTACCTGTAATGTTTGTTCCAGTTATCGCAAATAAATGGATAGCTGTCCTTTTAATAGGTCTTGGAGCTGCGGGACATCAGTCATGGTCTATAAACGGTTATACCCTTGTTCCTGATGTATTCCCAAAAAAAGCGATAGCCTCAGTTATAGGAATCGGCAAGATGGTTGGAGTGGCAGTGGCAATAATTGCAGATATTGCCTTGGGTTCTGTATTGGATACAGCAAATAACTCGGGGTATTTATGGGCATTTGCCATTGCAGGATCATCATATCTTATCATTCTGGGCTTTGTCCATCTTTTAATGCCAAAGATGACTCCTCTTGATGAAAATCTGAACTACGTGCATTTAAAATGATTAAATTATCCCCGCAGAAACTTCAAATAATGAAAACAGGATCATGATATTAACAATAGCTATTTAACTTTTAAAAAAAATACTATTTAAAACTACAATAAATGGAAATAATAATCTCTGAATCAAAGCAGATTCTTGGTAGTAAAGCAGCTCAAAAGGGTGCCGGATTAATTCGTAAAGCTATTCTCAGGAAAGGAAGGGCAAATATTATTGTTGCCACCGGAGCTTCCCAGTTCGAGATGCTTAAAGAATTGGCAAAAGAAGATATCGATTGGTCAAAGGTGAGCGCTTTTCATCTTGACGAATATATAGGTATTTCTGAAACACATCCTGCTTCGTTTCGTAAATATCTAAAAGAAAGATTTGTAGATATAGTATCACCTTCGGAATTTTTCTATATAAATGGGAATGCAGACGCCCTTGCGGAATGTGCACGTCTGGGTATGCTTATAAGCAAACATCCGATTGATGTTGCTTTTGTCGGAATTGGGGAAAACAGTCATCTGGCATTCAATGACCCTCCAGCTGATTTCGAAACCAGCGAGGCATATATCGCAGTAAGCCTGAATGAGGCTTGTCGTCGTCAGCAGATGGGAGAGGGATGGTTCCCTACTATTAACGATGTTCCTGCAAAGGCAATCAGTATGTCGATAAAACAGATCATGAAATCGAAGGCCATTATCTGCAGTGTACCTGATTCACGTAAGGCTGATGCTGTTAAAAAAACTGTTGAAGGCATTATTGGGCCTGAAATTCCGGCTTCAATTATGAGACAACATGATGAGGCGTGGCTTTATCTGGATAAAGATTCGGCTTCGTTATTGTCCAATCTATCCATATAAGATGAAGGAGTATCTGACCTTTGAAATGAAGAGTAAAAGGGTTCCAATGCGAATCTTTTTCTTGTTGTTGTTTTCAATATACATTACAAATGAGATTGCACTTGCCCAGGAGGATCTGCGAGTTTTAAGATCTGCTGAGAACGGTTGGCTTGAATATGCTGATGCAGGCAATTCATTATATTCTTATCTTAAACGTCAGTCATGTGACCTCCTGAATAAAAGATCCGCAACTGTAGCGGAGATTCACACGCTATCCGGGTGGCAGGAAAGACAAAAAAATGTTAGAAAAATCCTTTGGGATATTGTTGGCCCATTTCCTTCAAAGACTCCTTTAAATGCAAAAACTCTGAGAGTCGTTACCCAGGATGGTTTCCGGGTTGAGCAGATCGTGTATGAGTCACAGCCAGGCTTTTTTGTGACCTCTTCTCTGTTTATCCCAGCAGTAATAAATAAAGGTAAGGCTCCTGCTATTATTTACTGCAGTGGTCACTCGGCAGACGGTTACAGAAACAAAGTCTATCAGCATATTATCCTGAACCTGGTAAAAAAAGGATTTATTGTATTTGCTTTTGATCCTGTAGGGCAGGGTGAACGCAAAGAGTATAATGATTCAGATTCAGGGCAATCATTTATTAATGGTCCTACCGATGAACACTCTTATCCTGGCGCCCAGGTTTTTATTTCAGGAAGTTCTTATGCGAAATATATGATATGGGATGGCATCAGAGCCGTCGACTTTCTTCTTTCAAGGAAAGAGGTTGATCCTGACAGAATAGGAATAACCGGTCGTTCCGGAGGTGGAACTCAATCTGCATATATTGCAGCCTTTGATGATCGTATAATAGCCGCTGCCCCTGAAGGTTATATTACCAATTTTGCAAGGTTACTGCAGTCCATCGGACCGCAGGATGCTGAACAAAATCTGTTAAATGAGATAGAAAGAGGAATCGATCATGCTGATTTTCTTGAGGTAAGAGCACCTAAACCCACATTGATGATAACTACCACCAATGATTTTTTCAGTATCCAGGGAGCAAGAGAAACTGCAAAAGAAGTTTCCGGCGCTTATAATAAATATGGCCAGACAGACAATTTTAGAATGGTTGAGGATGATGCACCACACGAGTCAACCAAAAAAAACCGTGAAGCTATGTATTCATTTTTCCAGAAGTATCTGAATAATCCTGGAAGCCCAAAGGATGAAGAACTTAGTCTGTTAAATGACGATGAGCTCCGTGTAAGACCCACCACAAGCGACTCTGTTGCCTATAAAAGGGAAACTGTTTTCAGTCTGAATCTTAAAGAATCAAAAATGCAGCTTGATATCCTGGATGCTGCCGGGCAAGATCTTAAAACTCATCTTAGTTCAGCAATAAATTCTGCCAGGAAGCTTTCGGGATATAAAGACCCGTCAGAAAATATGGTACCTGTATTTACAGGACGGATCAAAAGAAACGGATATGTAATTGAGAAGTATTTTGAAACATGCGGCTCAGATTATGTTATTCCTTACCTGTTAATGGTACCCGACAGCTCGAATGGGAAAGGTTTAATCTATCTTCATCCATCAGATAAGTCGGCCGAAGCTTTTCCCGGTGGTGAGATGGAATGGTTTGTCAGAATGGGTTTTACTGTATTATCCCCTGACCTGTTGGGTATCGGAGAGATGGGACCCGGCATTTTTCAGGGAGATTCATATATCGGCGGCATATCATATAATGTCTGGTTTGCATCTTTGCTCGCCGGACGTAGTATTGTCGGAATCAGGGCATCAGATGTTGTAAGACTATGCCAATTGTTGGGAAAAATCAATTCAATTAATGTAGTCTATGGACTTGCATTGGGGGAAATGACACCTGTATTGCTGCATGCAGCTGCATTTGATAAAGCATTCTCAAAGATTGCCCTTATTGAACCATTATCCTCTTACCAGTCTGTTGTAATGAATCGTTTTTATAAACCCGGTTTTATCCTTAATGCAGTTCCAGGTTCCTTGTCCGCATATGACCTGCCGGATCTTGCCGGCAGTTTTGCACCCGGAAGACTGCTGATATTCAATCCTGTGGACAACATGGGTAAAACAATTGATGAAGAAGGGAATATCCAGGATTTCAAAACGATCAGGGAAGCTTTTCACTTGTCAGGAGCGGATAATCAGCTAAATATAGTCTTTAAAAAACCAGCTGATAAACTGAAAGATTACCTTGTTCAATGGTTAAAATAGTGATCCGGCAGGAACCCTTCCAGGTTTTCTTTTGTTACAATATAAATTGGCATTTTTATTTTTTGATCAATTGTCTTCTTCGAAACTATGAAATCGAACAGGATCTGAAGTCCCTGTTCTCCCTGATTTTCTGCATAATCAAACAGAATGAAATCAATAATGCCATTTTGCAGATATCTTATATTCTGCTCAATCAGATCAAAACCAATAAGTTTTATTTTAGTGATATTGTTTTCTTCCAGAATCCGTCCAACCCAGTGTGCTTTAGAGTTATCAATAAAAATTCCCCTGATTTTTGGAAACTTTAGTAGTTTTTCCTTTAATAATACTGCAAGTTTTTCAAATTTCGGATTTACAATCTCAAGAAAATGAATGGTCCGTTTATTTTTAGACTGTGTTTCAAAAAAGTATTTAAGGCCATTTAACCGTTCCTGTACATGTTCAAAATAATCTGCATATATGAGATTACTGATTGAGAGAAGTTCATCATTTTTATCCAAACCATAATCAATAAGTTTTGCCGCCAGTACTCCGCTTTGAAAATAATCCTGACTGATTGAGCAAAGTGCCTGAGACCTCTCTATCGGTGAGTCGATCACAACATAAGGAATATTCTCCTTTTCTAACTCATTAACGAATACTTTTGCTTACTTATGA
>PMIL01000310.1 GCA_003157075.1 Bacteroidales bacterium
GTTCTAAAAGGGCAGCAATCAGCAGTTTCAGAACATCTCTTTTTTTCTGGTACTTATGATAGGTAATCTCTTCAAAAAGGATTGCCAATGTTGAAATAGATACTGCAAAGGTGTAAACAAAAAGGAATAGAAGAAGGTAAAACTGCCAGTTGATCAAACCAGTTACAGCAAGATATATAGAATAAATAAATCCGGAAAAAGCTAATAATGGTGCTAACCATTCAAAGAAAAACCAGTATGGATATCCAAGAAGTCCCAAACGGCCATAGGTTTTATTGAAAAATATTTTACGATGTGTCCAGAGAGATTCGACAAGTCCACGGGTCCATCGGGTGCGCTGTTCCTGCAGTGATTTTATATCAGCTGGCACTTGCGTCCAGCAGAGAGGATCAGGGATATATGTCACCACATACTTCACTCCTTCTTCTGACATATGCCGTCTCATACGAACAACGAGTTCCATATCTTCACCAACCGTCTTAATGCTGTAGCCACCACTCTTAATTACCGTTTCACGATCAAAGATGCCCATAGCTCCTGAGATAAGCATCAATCCGTCAAGCTGGCTCCATGCCATCCTTCCAAGCAGAAAAGCCCTTGTATATTCAAGAACCTGAAGCCGGGGAAGTATCTGGCCTGGAAGATGGACTTGACGAATATGACCACCTTCAACCTCGCAGGAATTAACGATTCTTATTACCCCGCCAGCACCTATTACCTTCCGGTCTTTTTCTTCAAGAAAAGGTTTTACAAGTTTAAGAATTGAGTCAGCTTCGATAATAGAATCGGCGTCGATTGAGATAAAAAGACTGCTCTGGCAAATATTTATGCCTGCATTCAGTGAGTCAGCTTTGCCTCCATTCACTTTGTCGATTACGGTCAATCTTTTAAAAGAAGGGTTTTTTGACTTATAAACNNGAAAGGAGAGTCCGGACATTATCAATAATGGTTTTACTCTCATTAAATGCCGGAGCAATAATTGCAATTTCGGGACTCAAAGGCGATAATACCAGGGAATTATAATTGACATAACTGTTTTTCCGCAGGTATTTACGAAGTGCAATGGCAGAGAAGATCCCAAGAATCAGATATGATCCGGAGAGAATCAGTGTAATTATAAAGAACATATTTGCAAAAGTAGATCCCATCACATTTTAAAATATTCTTTTATCGAGGACATGTTTTATAATAATAAGATAGTTTTTGTAATCTGATTCCATTATTTTGACAAGCGCTTTTTCCCCAACTTCTCCATTGTTTCTTATAGCTTTAGTCGCTTCGATCTGTAATTGTACATCGTCTTCCTTATCCAGAACCAGTTTCAGGAACCCTATCATCGAAGCCTCAGGCATTTTACCCATAGATTTTATTATCTCCAGACATATTTTGTATTCCTGATATTTGTACATATGCTTCATTGTCCCAAGTGTTGAACGCATATCAAGATCGCCGGCTACTTCTACTGCAAGTAGTCTGACTGAAGGATCCGGATGAGAAAGTGTCTCCAGGACATTAGCTTCAGATTCTATCTGTTTAAACTCTCTGATCATCCTGAGTGCAAAAGTAACCACTGTTGGATTAGGCGAAGTAAGCCACTTTTGAAAGGATTGTTGAGGAATATTATGATGAATGATTAGTTCATGAAGAGTTATCTGTTCCCATAAGGAGAAATGAGATGTAAGATGTGACAGAAACTCAAAGGGATTATCATCGTTGAGTCTGACAAGAGCAATCTGGGCCTCCATCCTGAGTATCTCATTTGATGAATTAAGAGCTTTATAGATAACAGTATTAGCGTCTTTAATATTCATATAAGCCAGTTCCCGGATTCCTTTTATCTTTTTATGCCATTGGCGGCTATTAGCCTTTTTTATCGAATCTTTGTCCAGACCAAGAAGTTTATAAAGGTCAAAAAGTTTTTCAATCTCCTTGCCCTTGAGATTGATGCTGACATCTATGATCTGGTCTATCAGGACCTGACGTCCGTAAATATCTGAGGCAATTGAACGGAATTCTTCAGGATTGGCGGAGCCAAATAAATAGTTAATGATAAGGCTTTGATACTTCTCAAGCAGATACTGGTGCAACAGCTCTTCTTTTTCCATCCTTTTTCTGTTAAGAAGAATGATAATCAGTAGAATTATCATTGTAACAATAGATACTATAATAGCTGCAATCAGGAAATTGACAAGTAACAATGATTTTTTGGAATAATTTATTCTTTTNNTCTGAATCTCATCATTTCATTTTAATTGCATAGATGAAATTAATATTACCCTCAAACCTGTTTCGCCAGATTGTTTCTCTATATTCCTCGTGAGAATAGCCTGCTCCGATGCGCATCATTAATTTGTGAGTCACCGACAGGTTATATGCCAGCCTTACTGTGTTGGCATATAATCGCGTAAGATTTGTCTGGATATCAAAAGGCTCGTCAGGTGCAGCTCCCGTGCCCAGAGTAATCTGGAGGTAATTCTTATCATTGAAATATCTTCTTGCATTCAGGAGTATTGAAGTTCTGAGACCAATATTCTTAAAATAGACAAATCCTTTCAGAGACAACCAGTATTTGCCAAGATACTTTTCAACTGAGGCCAATGCAATGAAAGCATTCCGGTCAAAATAATAGTAGTTTAATCCGCCAGATATGGCCCAGCCAGCAGGCAAAATCTGCCATACTTCAACTACCGCCCTGTGTCGGGGGAAATATGAACCCGGACTGTAAGCGTACGCCAGATCTGCATAATTTTTACGTGATATATTGGGCCAGGTTTCAGCTTCTAACTGCAATTCAGAAGCATTAGAAGGAGATGTTCCACCAATTATGATATTACCAATATTCAGCCCGGCATATGCCGGTCCCCATTTAAATCTGTGTCCCGCACCGGCATTAAAGACTTGCCAAAATCGTGAATAAGGTTCTCTGAAACTGTCGAAAGAGTAACCGGCTCTTAAATCAGTTGATACCGGTGTATTTTCTCTTGACCACATGTCTATGTCTCTTCTGGCAGAAAGAGCATCTTCATTGCCAGGTTCCTTTAATAGAAGAGTATCAATAACTGCCCCGGCATTTATATAATCTTTCTGCCAGGCAAGTATACGGCCCAGGAGTATTCGTGGATCACCGTATGAGGGATACATGTTGACAAGTTTACGTGCAGCGACAGCGGCAGTGGCATAATCCCCGTCAAAAGCAATTGTCCTGATCCTTTGATACTCAGATTCCGGATTAATAGTATCCTGCGAAAATACTTGAGTGGTATTCAAGAGTCCGGCTACTAATATATTAAGAACCAGATATCTGTTCATGGGCTACTTTTTGAGAATGAGACTAATTTGTCGGATCAGATCTGATGAATCAAAGGGCTTAACAATATAACCATTGATTCCTAACTCCTCCGCCTGATGTTGCATTTGGAGATCACTGAAGGCCGTAAGAACCAGGACTGGCGTTTCCATTTTAAGTTCAGATCTGAGATATTTAATCACTTCCAATCCACTATGAAATGGCATATGGATATCCATCAAAATCAAATCATAAACATTTTTTTGCAAAAGGATTAAGGCCTTATTGCCATCTTCTGCAATATCTGACTTAAACCCTTCCTTTTCTATGATGAAGGAAAGCAGATTCATTGCCAGCTGGTTATCCTCACAAATTAGTATTTTCATTTTTCTGAATACACCCGTTGAGAATTCTATACTTACTATGAACGATTAACTTACCCGATAGTTTAAGGCAAGAATTTTTAAATGATCACTTTAGGACGATTAAAGCAGCAGAGTCGCCAATTCTCCTATCATCCAAATAACTCTTCAAATTTAGTA
>PMIL01000337.1 GCA_003157075.1 Bacteroidales bacterium
AAATTTTTAAGAAAAAGGAGGGGCAGAACACAGGACGATGTGGCAATTGCCCTTAACCTTAAACGTTCAACCCTCAGCGGGTATGAGAACGGTGTCGCCCAGCCGGGAATAGAGATTCTGATATCTTTTTCCGGTTATTTTAACATTGCTATCGATACGATCCTTAAACTGGATATTTCAAAATTGTCAGAAAGCCAGCTTGGTGAACTTGAACGGGGATACGATGCTTATGTAAAAGGAAGCAATCTCAGGGTACTGACAACAACCGTCAATTCCACCAACAGGGAAAACATTGAACTTGTACCTGAAAAAGCCAAAGCTGGCTATACGACAGGGTATGCTGATCCGGAATACATCGGAGAGCTTCCGGTATTTACACTGCCATTTCTTTCGGATAAAAAGAAATACAGAACCTTCCAGCTGAAAGGCGATTCTATGGTTCCTATTCCTGACGGGTCGTGGGTAACCGGGGAATTTCTTCAGGACTGGATGCAGATAATCAGCGGGAAAGCCTATATAGTGTTTACTCTGGATGACGGAATTGTTTTTAAGGTGGTCGAGAACAAGATCGGGACCGACGGTAAACTTGTTTTATATTCCCTCAATCCTGTTTATGAACCGTATGAAGTACATGTAAACAATGTAAAAGAGATCTGGAAATTTGTTAATTATATAAGCAGTGAATTGCCTGATCCTATCCTGCCCGAAAAACAACTTATACAGGCAGTCGCAGGAATGAAACATGACCTGGAAAGGATAAAAGCCAAGCTGGGAAAAGATATTTCGGATGTTGATGAAGAAAAATAAGAGGGAGACCCCCTGTCCGCTTCGCGTCCATCCCCCTAAAGGGGGAATCGTTCTCTGGCATGAACGAGTACTTCTTATACAATGGGAACGAACCCCCCTTCAGGGGGGAAGGGGGGCAAATAAAGCCACCTTCCATCTTCAAATCCTATCGGGATTGACGACATTCCCTGAAGTTTTTCAAACTCAAATTTCAGGTGAGGCAAAGCGAGGAACTTGCTGATATCCTTACGGCTTCTGGTTGCTTCGGAACTGATGATTATAAATACTCCCGGCTCAACGAAGTCCCGAAGGGCAGGCGATTCACACACGATTGGCACGCGTTCAGGAATATGATCTTTTATCCTGTTAAAAACGAACAGGAGCTTGTCATCCAGCACCTTGGCAAAGTAAACCTTTGAAGCGCCAGCATGAAGCATCCTTGAGGTGTCCTTTGTTGAATCGGTTTTTGTTTCCTCATAAATTGCGAATCCTGTATCCTCATTAATAGTTTTTAAGCCAGGTGTGGTTTCATGAAAATGAGGACTGATCTTGATTGCAGTGATATTCAAGTGTTTAAATTGTTCAATTATCCTGCATGCAATGGTAGTTTTTCCCGACCTGGTACCGGTTCCGGCAATAAGGAGAAGATTAGGAATAAACATAATTGATAGATATAAAATAAAATATCTCTGTGACTCTCTGTGTCTTCTCTGTGGTCCTCTGTGTAATAATAAACTTTCACGGAGAAACACACAGAAGACACAGAGTTACACAGAGATAACTTGTCGTAAGGCAATTATTATTCCTTGGTAAGAGCGATTATCTGATCAACAATCTTCTTATTATCTGTTTCAGGAATATGTCCTTCAAAAATAAATCTGCATATCCTGTTTTTATCAAGAATAACAACTGTATAATTATCCTTTGGCAATCCCCATTCTGTCTGCAGAATAGCCTTATAATCAAACAGTATTGTCGTGTCATATTTTTTTGCCTTGTTTCCGGCAATCATTCTTATCAGTCCGTTTGGTTTCCATGTTGATTTACAGTCAACAATGCCGAATCCTTTAAAAAGATCTTTGCTTAAAGTTTTATCCACGTCTGTCGCCTTTTTAACTGCATCATTGAATGCATCGTTAAGATCTGACTCATCAGGGTCCACATAGTTTAACTGAAGTACTTTTCCCGGCCATGAATTCATTGTAAATTCCTTTTTATCAGCATCAGTAAACATCCAGTCAGGGGCTTTCATTCCTACAGCCAGTCTAACATTCTGCTGTCCGAAGATTCCGGCCAAACCAAATAAACTGAAAACGAGAGTGATGATCATTTTTTTCATATAAACACTTTTAAAAATTATTGACCAATATATGAATTTTTTATCATTAATTAATTTTTGACATTTTTGTCATTTATCCGGCCAACAATATTACTTTTGCGGTCTAATAAATATGTATGCAATCAATACGAAATATTGCGATCATTGCACATGTGGATCATGGTAAAACTACTCTGGTTGACCGTATTATACAGGAATGTCAGGTGTTGGACCAAAGGAAGGAGGCAGGTGATCTTATTCTTGACAGTAACGATCTTGAGCGGGAAAGAGGTATTACTATCCTTTCAAAAAACGTTTCCGCAAACTATAAGGGTGTAAAAATAAATATTATTGATACACCGGGCCATGCTGATTTTGGAGGAGAAGTTGAAAGAGTTCTCAAAATGGCTGATGGTGTCCTGCTGCTTGTTGATGCGCTCGAAGGACCTATGCCTCAGACACGTTTTGTCCTTGGTAAAGCTATTGCACTCGGACTTAAGCCAATCGTTGTTGTCAACAAGGTTGATAAAGATAACTGCCGGCCTGATGAAGTTCAGCAGGATGTTTATGAACTTATGTTTAACCTCGATGCTACCGATGACCAGCTCGCATTTGAAACTGTTTTCGGTTCCTCAAAGTTTGGCTGGATGAGTGGTGACTGGAACAAACCAACTACCGATATTAAGTATCTTCTGGATACTATACTCTCTGAAATTCCGGAACCCCCTTATATCGAAGGAACAGCTCAGATGCAAGTCGCTTCATTAGATTTTTCAAGCTATGTAGGGAGAATTGCCATTGGACGTGTATTCAGAGGTGATATTAATACCGGACTTGATTATACCTTGTGCAAAAGGGATGGCAAGGTAAAAAAGGTCAGGGTAAAGGAACTCTATGTTTTTGAAGGTTTGGGAAGAATTAAAACCGAGAGTGTACGATGTGGTGATCTTTGCGCAGTAATAGGACTTGAGGATTTTGAAATAGGAGATACCCTGGCTGACCTGCTTGCCCCTGAAGCTCTTAAGAGAATTGAAGTCGATGAACCTACCATGAGTATGGTTTTTACCATCAATAATTCACCTTTATATGGAAAGGAAGGAAAGTTTGTTACATCGAGGCATCTGAGAACAAGACTTATAAGAGAAACTGAGAAAAACCTTGCCCTGAAAGTTGAGGATACAAAATCAGAAGATACATTTAATGTTTACGGACGCGGGATACTTCATCTTTCGATACTCATCGAAACAATGAGAAGAGAGGGTTATGAATTCCAGGTAGGTAAACCAAAGGTTATCATGAAGGTTATAAATGGAATTAATTCAGAACCTTATGAAACTTTAACCATCGATGTTCCTCCTGAATATTCCGGTAAAGCCATTGAGCTGGTAACGCAGAGAAAAGGCGAAATGATAATCATTGAACCTAAAGGAGACCTGACTCATTTGGAATTCGATATACCATCAAGGGGCCTTATCGGGTTAAGAAATAACATGCTTACCGCAACAGCCGGCGAGGCAGTGATGCATCACCGTTTCAGGGCATATGATAAGTATAAGGGTGACGAGCTGATCCCAAAACAAAACGGGTCGCTGATCTCACTCGATATGGGCATGGCTACAGGACATGCAATCGATCGTCTGCAGGACAGGGGAAGATTCTATATCGATCCGGGAGAAAATGTCTATAGGGGCCAGGTTATAGGTGAAAGTACCCGGCTTGGCGATATTGAAGTTAATATTGTTAGAGGAAAGAAGCTTACCAACATGAGGGCTTCCGGGTCAGATGACAGTCTCAGAATAGCTCCAAAACTTAAATTCTCGCTTGAGGAAGCAATGGAACAGATAAAGGACGATGAATACCTCGAGGTTACTCCTTTGAATCTGAGAATGAGAAAAATCCCTGGTTATAAATTTGCTTAATATATTAATAAATGAATAATGATTTTCTGAGTAAGCTGAAAAAATACTGCTTCTTAATAATTGTTTTTGCATTTTCATTAGTTTCTTCCTCTTACGGTCAGGCAATTAATTATTCCAACTTTGGAATAGATACAACCGGAGGTAATGCTCCACATGGACTTAAAGTAGGGGATAAGGCACCTGATTTTACCGGTTATGATCAAACAGGAAAACAGGTAGTACTTAAAAAACTTCTTGAGCAGGGACCCATTATATTGTTCTTTTACAGAGGCAAGTGGTGCCCGGTATGTAGCAGATATTTAAATAATTACCAGGACTCACTTAAAGTATTAACTGATCAGGGTTTCAATGTAGTCGCAATCACCCCGGAATCAATAGAGAATGTAGAGCAAACTGTGAAACTTCATAATCTTACTTTCACTGTCATTTATGATTGTCAGGAAAAAATCATGAAAGATTATGAGGTTATGTTCAGCGTCACAAAGGCTTACCAGGAAAAGATAAAATCGAAATATTCAATTGATATAGCTGAAAATAACGGAAGAGATGCAGCAAGGCTGCCGGTTCCGGCAACCTTTATAATAAACAGGGATGGCATTGTAGTAGCTGTTCAGTTTGATCCTGATTATAAAAACAGGGCTTCAGTAAAGTGGATGTTAAAAAACCTTGGCCCGGCATTATAAGGATCAATCTGATCAGTATAAACTGCTGCCTGCCTGACTGAATGCTCTCATATTTTCAACGGAAGTCCCCGGTGTAATTTCACATCCGGCAGAAACAATACAACGTCCTCCTGTATTTACAAAATCATTTTTAACCGATTGCCTGATTTTATCGATAGATCCATCCTGAATAACAGACACAGGATCGGATTTACCTGAAAATACCTGATGTTTGCCTGCCAGTGAAATAAAATTTTCCATTGCCGGTACCAGATGATCAATATCTATAATATCCGCACCTGTCCTGATCATATCCTTAAGTATCGACTCTGTATTTCCGCATATATGAAGTTTTGCCAACCCTCCTTCGGAGTGAATAAAATCCACCAGTTTTTTCTGTCTTTTAAATGCTAACTGGTTATACAAGTCAGGTCCTATTTGTGAACAAAATGCATCTCCGATACCAATACAATGGGCACCTGCCTTGATCTGCAGAGCAACAAAATCCATCGCACAATCGACAATCAGATCCATTGACTTTTCAACTGCTTCAGGCTCCGTCAGAAAATCCATAGATGCCTCAGAAGCTCCCCTGAGATCAACATATTCGGCAACAGGGCCTTCGACCCATCCAACAACAAAAAGCTCATTTTCAATGTTTTTTCTGAATTCTTTTATTTCA
>PMIL01000084.1 GCA_003157075.1 Bacteroidales bacterium
CAGGCTCCGCAATTATTGCGACATTCCATAATTATTTTTTTCAGAGTGCCAAAGTAACGATTATTTTGTGTTTTTTCTCTGTGTAACTCCGTATCTGCTCCGTGTACTCTGTGTAAGTTCTTGATTTTTTTTGTTACACAGAGATCACAGAGAAGTCACAGAGATTCACAGAGACAGATTTCCTGAGCATATTTATTCTTTGTACTTTTACGAAAATTAACTTTGATGAGAATCGACATCCTTACTGTCTTGCCGGAATTGCTCGAGAGCCCGCTGAACTTTTCAATTGTAAAAAGAGCAAAGGATAAAAAGCTGGTTGAGATAAATATTATCAATCTCCGGGATTTTACAAATGATAAATACAAAAGTGTGGATGATTATGCTTTCGGGGGAGGAGCAGGTATGGTAATGATGATCGAACCGGTCTATAAAGCCCTGGAAAAACTTAAGAATGAACGGGAATATGATGAAATAATATATACTTCTCCTGACGGCGAGAAATTCAGCCAGAAAATGGCCAACCAGCTGTCACTTAAAAACAATATTATTATTCTGGCAGGCCACTATAAGGGAGTGGACCAGAGGATTCGCGATTATCTTGTAACCAGGGAAATATCCGTAGGAGACTATGTTCTTTCCGGTGGTGAAATACCTGCAGCTGTCATAACCGATGCAATCGTAAGGCTTATTCCGGGAGCACTCTCCGACGAACAATCTGCACTTTCTGACTCGTTCCAGGATGATCTTCTTGCTCCTCCCGTTTATACAAGACCTGCCGATTTTAATGGCTGGAAGGTTCCGGAAATCCTGCTCTCAGGTCACACTGCTAAAATCGAAAGCTGGAGACATGAACAATCCGAAGAAAGAACCCGCAAACTCAGACCCGATCTCTCAAACGATGAATAGAAGACTCATTACATTAAAAACGGCTATTGTCATATCTATTGCCGTTTCATTAGCCTCATGCTCCCATCATGGAAATAATGATAATATAAAAGATGGTTTTTTAAATCCTCCAGATTCAGCCAGACCTGGTGTCTACTGGTATTTCATGGATGGGAATCTCAGCCGTGAAGGTATGACTGCAGACCTTGAGTCTATGAAAAAAGCAGGTATTGGTTATGCACTCTTTCTGGAGGTAAATGTAGGTGTACCGAGAGGGAAAATTGATTTTTTAAGCGAAGAATGGCAAAATCTTTTCAAACATGCTGTAAAAGAGGCTGAGCGATTAGGCATAAAGATAGTACTCGGATCCGGACCCGGATGGGCAGGAAGTGGCGGACCTTGGGTTACTCCCGCCCAGTCTATGACTCATCTTGTTGCAAGCGATACAACAGTCTCAGGGCCGGCAGAATTCAAAGGCTGCCTGAAAGTACCAAAACCAAAAAGGCCTTTTTTTGGGGAGACTAGTCTTACTCAAACACTTAAACAACAACGTGATAACTGGTATGAAGATGTGGTTGTCCTGGCTTTTCCAGCACCTGCCTCTAACATAAAAATATCAGGTATTGATGAAAAAGCACTCTATTACAGGGCACCTTTTACTTCATACCCCGGGGTTCTTCCCTATATACCTTCCTATGCCAATTATCAGGAAACCAAAGGTTCAGGGATTAATCAGAGTGATATATTAGATCTTTCTGACAAACTTCAGCCGGATGGCAGGCTGAAATGGACAATTCCTNNGGACTGGGATTTGAATGCGATAAGTTTGATACTGTTTCACTGGATGCACATTTTAATGCTTATGCCGGTAAGCTTATAACAAAAGCCCAACCGAAGAAGGATAAAACCGGCGGAGGATGGACAATGGTACATATTGACAGCTGGGAAATGTGCTCACAAAACTGGAGTCCTGATTTCAGGGAACAATTTAAACGACGTCGTGGTTATGATCCACTCCCTTTCCTCCCTGTTTACACAGGTCTGATAATAAACAATCCAGAGACAAGCGAACGGTTCCTCTGGGATATTCGCCAGACATCAAATGAACTGATTATCGAAAATCATGCCGGCCGGTTTAAAGAGCTCGGAAAAAGAAACGGTTTCAGGCTTTCAATTGAACCATATGATATGAATCCGGCTGCCGATCTGGATCTGGGAAGTGTTGCAGATGTTCCCATGTGCGAATTCTGGAGTGATGGCTTTGGCTATAATTCGTCATTCAGCTGTATTGAGGCAACTTCAATAGCACATGTTTCCGGTCTGCCTGTTGTTGCTGCAGAATCTTTTACAGCTGACTCTCCTGAAGCCTGGAAGAAATATCCGGGAAATATGAAAAACCAGGGTGACTGGGCTTTTTGTATGGGCATAAACCGCTTTTTCTACCACACCTTCGCTCATAAGCCATTTCCTGATAAGTATAGGCCAGGGATGACTATGGGTCCTTATGGCGTACACTGGGACAGAGGACAGACATGGTGGCCGATGGTAGATTCATATCATAAGTATATTTCAAGGTGTCAGTTTGTTCTGAGTCAGGGCAAGGCTGTAGCTGATATTCTATACCTCACACCTGAAGGAGCCCCCCAGGTATTTCTGCCACCTTCTTCTGCTCTGGATGGTACCTCAGTAATGCCTGATAAAAAAGGATATTCTTTCGATGGCTGTTCTCCTCTCTTCCTTATTAAAAACGCGTCGGTTAAAGATGGGAAAATTGTTTTCCCGGGTGGCGGATCATACCAGGTAATGGTTTTACCAGAAGTAGAGAATATGACTCCGGAGCTCGTTGCCAAAATCGGATTGCTGGTTAAAGATGGAGCTACAATTATTGGCAATCCGCCGGTTAAATCTCCTTCCCTGAAGAATTATCCTGAATGTGACCGGCTTGTTAAAAAGCTGACCGATAGTATATGGGGTACTACACCTTTAAAAAATGAACTGGCTCAACAACATTTTGGCCTGGGGAAAATATGGTGTGGTACAAAACTTCATAAGACTCTCTCACTGAAGTCAGACAGAAACGATTCAATAAACCTGTATCCTGATTACCAGGCAACTATTTCTTTGTTTAAAACTAAGATAATAAATCCTGACTTCACTTCTTCAGGAAATATCCGCTATACACATCGTATGTTGCCTGACCGTGATATTTATTTTATCTCAAACCGGACAAATTCAAATGTATCTGATACATGTATTTTCCGCAATGGCACAATGAATGCAGAGTTGTGGAATCCTGTCACGGGAGAAATAAATCGCATCAAAAGTTTCCATGCCAGGAATGGGGCGACTTCTGTTCATTTAAATCTGGATTCGTTCCAAAGCTTTTTTCTGGTGTTTTACCATTATCCTGTATCGGCATCTGACAAAGAGAACTATTCCGAAAATTTCAGACCTAAACGAACTATTTCGACATTAAACGGACCATGGGAAGTGACTTTTGACACAATCTGGGGTGGTCCGGCGAAAATAGTATTCGATAGTTTATCTGATTGGTCAAAACTGAATGAAGACGGGATAAAACATTATTCCGGAATTGCAGTTTACAGGAAATCTTTTGATCTGCCGGGACAGGCAAAATTAAATGCAGATGATTCTTATTTTCTGGATCTGGGGATTTTAAAGAATCTTGGACATATCAGACTTAACGGAAAGGATCTGGGTATTTTATGGACCGCACCGTGGCAGGCTGATATAACCCGGGCGCTGAAAAATAAAGGTAATCTGCTTGAGATCGAGGTTTCAAATTTATGGATAAACAGGCTTATTGGCGATGAAAACCAGCCATGGGACGGAGTTGTTAACGGCAAATGGCCGGAGTGGCTGCTAAACGGAACAAAGCGTGAGAGTAAACGTTATACTTTTACAACACATCGTTTTTATAAGCGAGATGATCCTCTTGAAGAATCGGGATTGATCGGACCTGTAACCATAAAGATGAGAAACCAATCAGGGAATGAAAAGATCTCTGATTAGGGCGCATATTTTGATTTTGAAATAATAAAAAGCTTTTGTAAGATTGTAATCATATTTAATTGTTTCTTAAATACTTAATAATAAACTACATGAATACTCAGGATTACATTAACAGAGAAGACAAATTTGGTGCTCATAACTATCATCCGCTTCCTGTGGTTCTTGAAAGAGGTGAAGGACCATTTGTCTGGGATGTGGAGGGGAAAAGATATTTCGATTTCCTATCAGCATATTCAGCAGTGAATCAGGGCCATTGCCATCCAGCAATAATTAAAGCATTAACAGATCAGGCAACAAGGTTAACACTCACTTCCAGAGCTTTTTATAATTCAGTTCTTGGCGAATATGAAGAATATATCACAAAATATTTCAAATATGATAAGGTCCTGCCAATGAATTCCGGTGCAGAAGCCGACGAAACCGCACTGAAGCTATGCCGGAAATGGGCATATAAGAAAAAAGGCATTAAGCAAAACAATGCAAAGATCATTGCATGCGAAGGAAATTTTCATGGCCGTACGATTTCTATTATTTCGATGTCGACCGATCCTGATGCCAGAGATGATTATGGTCCATTCACTCCCGGATTTATAATTATCCCTTACAACGACCTGAGGGCTCTTGAGAATGCACTTAAAGACCCTGACGTAGCAGGTTTTCTCGTTGAACCGATACAGGGCGAAGCAGGAGTTTTTGTCCCTGATGACGGTTATCTCAAAAAAGCATACGATCTGTGTAAATCAAAAAATGTACTTTTTATTGCTGATGAAGTCCAGACAGGTATTGCTCGTACGGGTAAACTTCTTGCATGCGATCATGAAGGAGTCCGCCCCGATATACTGATACTTGGAAAAGCGTTGTCGGGAGGTGTACTTCCTGTATCCGCAGTGCTTGCTGACGATGAGATCATGCTTACTATAAAACCAGGCGAACACGGATCCACATTCGGCGGAAATCCCCTTGCCGCCAAAGTAGCTGTTGCAGCACTTGAGGTTATCAGGAATGAAAAGCTTGCTGATAATGCTGAGCGTCTTGGAAAGATATTCCGTAATGAGTTCAGCACTATTAAGTCAGACATGGTAGAGCTTGTAAGAGGAAAGGGCTTATTAAATGCAGTGGTAATAAAACCAAAGAACGGCAAAGAAGCCTGGGATGTTTGCCTCGCCATGAAAGATAAGGGACTTATAGCAAAACCAACGCACAATCATATTATCAGGTTTGCTCCTCCCCTCGTAATTACAGAAAAACAACTCATGGAGGCAATAGGATTAATTAAAGAAGCATTTAAACTCTTCGAATAATCAAAAATTACACTAATGAAAAAAAATGTTCCGTTTAATTTTGTTGTGCGGTCCTTTCCGATACTGGTATTTCTTTTTCTGTTTACATACAAGGGGAATAGTCAGGTAACAGTCAAAGAACTTCAGGGGCATATAAAATACCTTTCTTCCGATGCCTTGCTGGGAAGACTTACCGGGTCCCCGGGTGACAGCCTTGCAGCAGAGTATATAAAAAACAAATTAGCCTCATATGGACTTAAGCCTCTTTCCGGCGATGGACTACAGAGATATAAGGTAACTAAAAGAGTTGTTGCCGGAAAATCAAACTCGCTCGCAGTAAACGGAACAAATTATTCTCCTGATAAAGATTTTATGCCATCTTCATTCAGTTCAAATACCGGACTGAACTCAGATGTTGTTTTTGCAGGATACGGATTCAATATTAACGGGGACAGTTTAAAATGGAATGACTATAGCGGTGTTGATGTAAAAGGGAAATGGGTATTGATACTACGAGGTGATCCTGAACCTGAAAATAATAACAGCCCTTATGTAAGTTTCAGCGCAGACAGGGATAAAGCGCTGCTGGCTAAAGACATGGGAGCTGCCGGAGTCCTGATGGTTTCCGGACCGTTGTTCGATCCTCAGGACGCATTTGAATCATTGAACCTTGAAGGATATTCCGTTGATATTCCAGTATTAAAAATTAAAAGGGAGATAGCTGACGGAATTTTATCAAAAACAGAGAATACTGTAGCTTCACTTGAGAAAAAACTCATTGACACAAAAAAACCCTGTTCATTTGCTGCAAATGTTTCAGTGAATGGCAATGCGGAAATCGTGAGAGAACTGGCGAATACACGAAATGTGGAAATGGTGCTGCCGGGTGAAGATCCAAAGCTTAAAGATGAGTATATAATACTTGCAGGCCATTTTGATCATCTCGGTATGGGCGGACCTGGCTCAGGAAGCCGGGCACTTGATACTATCGGTATTCACCATGGAGCTGACGATAATGCCTCAGGGGTAGCAATGATGCTCGAACTTGCTGAGAAATTTGCAAAAACAAAGAGAAGTCATAAAAGAAGTATAATATGCCTGTCCTTCAGCGGAGAGGAAGAAGGTCTCCTTGGTTCAAAATACTTTGTAAGCGATCCCGGCATTGATCTTTCCAGAGTCAATGTGATGATTAATATGGATATGGTCGGAAGATTAAATGAGGCAAATAATCTGCAGATCGGAGGAGTGGGTACAGCTGCAGGTTTAAAAGATATTGTATATGCGCATACCGATACTTCAATAATAAAACTTACCCTTTCTGAAGAGGGTTATGGGCCATCGGATCACTCATCTTTCTATGGTAAAAATATCCCGGTATTGTTCTATTTTACGGGTGCTCATATGGATTATCATACGCCAACAGATACCTGGGAAAAGATTAACTACAAAGGTATGGTTGAGATCTCGGATCTGATTTTCAATGTCGCCCGGGATCTTGCTTCAGAAGATTCAAGGTTAATCTTCAAGGAAGCCGGGCCCAAAGCAGAATCAGTTAAGTATAGAAGAGGCAAAGGTGTTACCCTAGGCATTATGCCTGACTTCGCCGGAGTAGTTAAAAACGGTTTAAGAGCCGATTTCGTAACTCCGGGAAAACCTGCAGCTCTTGGCGGAATGCAAAAAGGAGATATAATTACCTTTATTGACGGCAAACCTGTAAATAATATCCAGGATTATATGTTCAGGATGGGTCAGCTTAAACATGGGCAGACAATAAGCGTTGAAGTATTGCGTGCGGATAAAAAAGTCGTCCTGCTGATACAATTATAGTTTATTAAGCGTCTAAGATAAATAACAACAATAAAAATCTTATAAAATGAGAAAGTTTTTCTTGTGGACACTTGCTTTTGTTATTACAGTTGCAGCAGCTATATATCAGAGGCATACCGGCCCTACCTATCCTAAAGAGCTGAATATCAGTGTAAATAATAAGCCTTACAACGTGAAGCTGACCAGAAGCATTGCACTTGATGAAAAGTCAGAAGTAAGGCTCAGTATAACGGATACAACAATTAAAGCTAAACTTTTCTTTAAAAGATTTAACAGTGACGAAGAATATCAGCCTTCAGAGTTCAGATACAGATCAGAACCAAAAAAAGAAGGATTTTTTGCTGATGTGCCACAGCAACAAGCCGCTGGTAAACTCCAGTATTATCTTGAAATATCTGATTCCAGGGGATCTCAGACATATTTAAAAGAATCTCCGATCGTTATAAGGTTCAAAGGCGGCGTGCCAGTTTATATTCTTCTTCCCCATATCCTGTTCATGTTTGTTGCGATGTTATTCTCAACACTTGCAGGGCTGATGGCCGTAATAAAATTCCCATTGTATAAAAAGTACGGAATCCTTACGCTTATATTATTTGCTATAGGAGGTATGGTACTTGGTCCAATTGTTCAATATTTTGCTTTCGGTAATTTCTGGACCGGAATCCCTTTCGGCTGGGATCTGACTGATAACAAGACTCTTATTGCTTTGATCTTCTGGATAGTTGCCGTTGTGATGAACCACAAAAAAGATAGGCCGGTCTACACAGTCCTGGCTGCTCTTATTCTTCTTCTTGTGTTCTCTATTCCTCATAGCCTCTTTGGCTCCCAATTGAATTACTCAACAGGTCAGGTTACTCAGGGAATCATTCTTAATTTATTTTGAAATTTTAAAAAAAATCTTCAAATGGGTGCAGCATTAGAAAATTTACCACGTCTATTGATTAAAATATTAATAGAAGGTGGGTGCAGCAACACATATAAAAACTAGTCTTTACGTAAAGATGGGAAATGTAGAAGCGGCATTCAAAAATCTACACCAGGATCTTTTGGACGGGTGTAAAGAAGGCGACCAGAAAGCACAGTTTCAGATCTATAAGTTGTATTATAAAGCCATGTACAACACAAGTCTGAGAATAGTAAATGATACAATGGAAGCTGAAGATATAATGCAGGAATCATTCCTGTCTGCCTTTGAAAAAATAGATACATATTCAGGAACCGTAAGTTTCGGTGCATGGCTTAAAAAAATAGTGGTTAACCGGTCACTCGACGCCCTGAATAAAAGAAAAGCGGTCTTTGAAGATATTGAGTCACATGTTGGTATAAGAGATGAAAGCGGAGAAGATACTGCCAGAAATGAAGAAATTGATGTAAGGGTTGAAGAGGTAAAAGAGGCAATTGAAAAACTTCCCGATGGTTACAGGGTTATCCTCTCTCTTTACCTTCTTGAAGGTTATGATCATGATGAAATTGCTGAAATACTTTCTATCAACAGCAGTACTTCCCGATCGCAACTATCAAGAGCAAAACAGAAACTCATCAGTGAATTAAAAGGAAAATGAAAATTTCAGAGTCATGAAAAATATTGAGGACATAATCAGGAGCAACAAGGACTTTTTCGAAGATGTAGAACCTTCGGCAGGTCACTTGGAAAGATTTAACAGAAAGCTTGAAAAAAGATTTCAGGTAACTGCCGTTAAAAGAAGCATAGTTCCTTATCTGTTAAGGGCCGCAGTAGTTACACTGCTAATTACTCTTTCTTCACTGTGGACATGGGATCATTTTCTGCGCACTGGCAGCAGCAGGATGACACTTGGGCAGGTCTCTCCTCAATACAAAGAGGTTGAGAACTATTACGTTCACCAGGTAAATCTTATGGAAGGGGAAATAGTAAATGTTGACCTGAAAAATAATCCCGAACAAAAAACAATGCTCCTTAAAGAGATGAAAAGCATGGATTCAACTTATGTATCTCTTCAGAAAGAACTAAAGGCAAATCCAAATGATGAACGGATAATCAATGCAATGATAGAACATTATCAGACAAAACTGGAAGTAATGACATATATAGTAAATCAGCTCAAAACGATCAGGAATGATAACCAAAATAAGAAGGAAAATGAAAAAGCTAATCTGTAAAAAAGGAACGTTCTTCTTTATATCGCTCTTTATAATTTCTGCAACTCTGTCTGCACAGGAGACAACAAAGAAATTTCACAAGGAATATACAGCAGGAACAAAATCGCTTGAAATCAACAATAAATACGGAGACGTTGTAATAGAGAGCTGGAATAAGGACCAGATTGTTGTCGATGTTAAAGTAACAGTTGATATGTCAAATAAAGAGAAAGCTCAGAAATATCTGGATCTGATTGATATTCAGTTTTCAGAAGGTGACAATGTAATATCAGCAAAAACAATTCTTGATGATAAATTCAATTTTACAGGCTGGGGCGACTCAAAAAAATTCAGCATAGACTATAATATTAAAATGCCAGTAGGAACTGATCTCGCTCTCATTAACAAATACGGAAATACCAGTATAGACGAACTGCATGGATTACTCAGCCTTGAAATAAAATACGGGAACCTGACTGCAGGAAAGCTTACCAGAGGAAATGTTAAACCCCTCAACAAACTCGTTATTGCTTATGGAAAAGGTACTATCGACGAAACCGGATGGCTCGACCTAACTGAAAGATATGTAGGGAATATGGATATAGCAAAAAGCCAGGCTATCCTTCTTGACAGTAAGTATTCCAAAATTACACTGGGAGAAACCAGTTCAGTAGTAGGAGAAAGCAAATATGACAATATAAAGATCGAAAATATCAATAATCTAGTCCTCGAGAATGGTTATACTGAGGTTAATATCGGGGAACTGACTAAAAAGCTTAATTATCACGGGAGCTATGGTTCCTTCTCAGTTGAAACCATTCCATCCGGATTTGAATCGATTGATGTGGAAACCCACTATATGGGAGTGAAACTTGGGATTGCAGAATCGGCAAACTACAAACTGGATGCAAAAGTAACTTATGGCGGATTGAAATACGATGAGGATAAATTCAAAAATCAAAGACGAATCGTGGAAAACAATTCCAATGAAGTATCAGGAATATTCGGAAATGAAGAAAACCCATCATCAAGAGTTAATGTACTTGCATCATACGGTACTGTAAGACTCAACTAATCATTTTCTTACAATATATTTTTCAAGACGGAAATGTGACAGCATATCCGTCTTTTTTTTGTAACATGCTGGCGCCGATTTGTAAACGGGGCCATTACTAGCGGAGGTTTTATGTCTCCAACATCACACCTTTGCGTATTTAATTCCTAAACCTTTGTGCCCTTTGCGGATAAATGATTTCAAATCCCCGCTGGTTGAAAAAATTCTGCATTCTGCATTCGTTTGTTCCATTGTTCTTCATTGTATCTTGCCTTTTGCCACCCCTGCAGTCAGGCTCCTCCCTAAAATTGCCAACCGGGCAATTTTTTTACGGTCGTCCCCCTTCATCCTTATAAATATAGATACCTTCCTTGCCATCAGCGGTTGCAACCCCCCTGAACATGCCGGTTGAATTGAAAGGCATAGAGACATTACCCGACTTATCCAGACTGATTACACCGCCACTGCCACCTGCTTTTACCAGCTTATCATTAACAACTAATTCTGAAGCTTCCCTGAGTGTCATTCCTTTATATTCCATTAATGCTGAAATATCATGTGCAACAGTCCATCTTATGAAATATTCACCATGACCTGTTCCGGATACTGCACAGGTATTATTATTAGCATAGGTACCGGCACCAATTATCGGCGCGTCTCCCACCCTGTTATATTTTTTATCCGGCATTCCTCCAGTTGATGTTCCGGCTGCCAGGTTACCTTTTTTATCAAGTGCGCAACAACCTACAGTACCATTCTTCTCTTTTTTTAATATCTCCTGCAATTCCTGAAATCGTCTTTCCGTATAAAAATATGAGGGGGGTACAATTTCAAGACCCTGTTCTTTAGCAAATTGTGATGCCCCCGCTCCTGTCAGCATAACATGGGGGGAATTCGTCATTACTCTTCTCGCGGCGGTTATTGGATTCTTTATATCAGTAACACAGGCAACAGATCCTGCAGCTAAGTTCGAGCCATCCATAATAGCAGCATCAAGCTCATTCCTCCCATCGTGAGTAAATACAGCACCTTTTCCTGCATTGAAGAGAGGATTATCTTCCATTGTCCTGATTGTTTGCTCAACTGCATCAAGAGCGGATCCTCCTTCCGACAGGATTTTCTTACCCGTATTTATTGCCAACTGAAGACCGGCCCGGTATTCTTTGTCAAGTTCAGGTGTAATGCTTTCTCTTGTTATTCCGCCGGCTCCTCCATGGATCACTATCGCCCATTCCTGTTTCTGCTCAAGAGATACAACAGTCTGATTTGAGGTTGACTTTTTATCCGTTTTACATGAATAAAAAGTTAAAACCAAGATTAAAAAAGACGAAAAAATAAGTTTTGATTTCATTATTTCAGGAATTTATTTATTCTATAATCAATACTGCGCTCCATCTGTTAGTTCGTCCAAAATGGCTCCGGATTATTCCCCCTTGAGGGGGATCCTGCGAAGCGGGAAGGGGTGTGTCTTTCTTTAAAAATCCATTTCAACAACAGTTATGCCTGCACCGCCAAACTCCACATGTTCATCCCTGAACGTTTTTACTACATCAACAGTTGCAAGATACTGTCTGACAAGCTGCCTCAGAATGCCATTACCTTTCCCGTGAAGGATCCTGAGGTTGCGATGCTGAACAATAAGAGCATTATCAATCAGGTCGCGAACCTGATTAATTGCTTCTTCTCCCCTTACTCCGCGGATATCTATTTCAGGTTTAAAATTAATATTACGCTGAACAATTCCCGGGTCATTTTCGCGATAAACCTGATTGGCCCTGAGGCTCTTCTTAAGATCAGACCGTGTTATTCTCTCAATTTTGTTAACCGGAACAAAAAATCTGAGGTTTCCTGTTTCAACCTGAACCATCTTATCTTTTATCTCAATAATCTCTCCGGCGGCCTGGGTATCAATCATCCTGACGGCATCTCCTGGTTTAAGAGGATGTACAGCCGAAACAACAGGCTGACGTTTTTCTTTTTCTTTTTCAGTTTCAGGCTCCAGTTTTATCTTTCTTGCCCTGTTACTCAAAATGGCAACTTTCTCTTCCGAAGGTGTTTCAACCGGTTTTGCCTGCTCTTTGACTTCAGTTTTAAACTCCTCCAGTCTATGACGTACATCTTTGGTTTTCTCCTTTTCTGCCTGTGACTCCTTTATCTGTCTTATAGTGCTCTCAATCATCCTGTTAGATTCATTAAGCAAATGCTGTGCCTCGTCTTTGGCTTTTGTGATGATCTCTTTTCTGAGTGTTTTGGCACCTGACAGCTCTTTATCATACTCGGCCATAAGTTCCTCCAGCCTCTTTTCCTGCTGCCTGATACTCTGCCGTTTATT
>PMIL01000153.1 GCA_003157075.1 Bacteroidales bacterium
CAAAGGCTCTTGATCTTTTTGCAGAGGAGCAAAAGGATCAGGGAATGAAGCTTAAATCCATGGTCAAAAGTCTTGAAACAATGGAACTGGCGCTTCAGCTTATCGACAGGATCAGGAATAATTATATATCGGAGGAGAGCCGGATCTACCTTGCCGAAAATGAAAAGGAAACCTATCTCTTTGCTGCACACCTGGCTTATAAGTTGTATTCTTTGAAAAAAGATAAGGCAACTGCGTACAGGATGTATTCTATTGCCCAGAAAGCCGGAGCTGCGATTCTGCGGAACGAAATCAGCGGCAATGCTCTTCTCAATTCAGGGGTAATACCCGATTCCCTTCGTGAAAAACAGACCACTCTGATCAGTAACATTGCTGCTTACAATAACCTGCTTCTTGAAGAGAATCGCAGAACAATTCCTGACAGCAGCAAAATAGCGTTGTGGAAGGATGCTCTTTTCGACATGAACCGTGACAAGGAAAAGGTGGACGGTGATATGGAAAGAGTATTTCCTGCCTACCATGATCTTATAAGGAAAACCGAACCTCTTCCTCTACAGAATATTCAAAAACGTTTAAACAGTGATGAGACAATTGCCGACTATCTTCTATCAAATCAGTACTCTGAAGGGAAAAGAAGACTATACATTTTCTTAATCACTCGCAACAGTCTGGATCTCACCGAACAATTACTCGATTCCGGGTTTGTAAAAAATGCCGAGCTGATTCGCAAAACAGCTGATCCTTCTGTGTATTCAGGTCCGCAAAAAATATCCTTTGCAAACTACACTGTTGCACTTAATTATATGTATCTTAACCTGATAAGACCGGTAGAAAATAAAATTATTGGCCAGAAGGTTATTATTATCCCTGACGGTGAGATCAGCTGGCTTCCTTTCGATGCATTTCTGAAAAAGATGCCCGAACAAGGTCAGACCGACTATGAGGGTCTCAGTTACCTGATCAGGGACTATACTTTTTCTTACGGATATTCTTCATCGCTGATATTCGCTAAGGAGAATGCGGATTTCTCCGGGACCAGGGTATACGCTTTCTCCCCGGATTATCGCAATGTCGGTATTTCCGGCAATTCATTACCCTATCTGCAAGGAGCCGGTACTGAGATTGGATCAATATTTAAGCGGTTCCGGGGAAAGGATTTTAATAATGAAAATGCCACGAAGGCAAATTTCCTGAAAGCAATAAATTACCCTGCAATTTTTCATCTTGCAATGCACGCAATGTCTGACAGTTTAAATCCGAGATACTCTTATCTTATGTTTGACAGCCACCAGCAACAAGCAGATAAATGCAAGCTTTATAATTACGAGATTAGTCTGACCAGGGTTAATTCTCCTATGGTCGTTCTCAGCGCATGTAATTCAGGCATGGGTGCATTATATTCAGGAGAAGGACTGATGAGCCTGGCACGCAGTTTTATACTTGCCGGAGCCTCTTCAGTGATAAAAACATCGTGGGAAATAAATGATGAGACCAGCAGCGCCATTATAACACGGTTTTACTACCACCTTTCAAAAGGAAGAGAAAAGGATGAAGCAATGCGTCTTGCAAAACTTGATTATCTGAAGAACTCTTCACCTGCGTTTGCGAATCCCTATTACTGGGCTGCGTATGAAGTATTGGGCAATAATGCTCCGGTGACCGGATATATTGGAGAGAAGATACTTATTATTACTGTTGTGATATTGATATGTGCCGGAATAGCCTTGATTTATTTTAAGCGATATAAAATATTTTCTGCCCGTTCACGGTAAAAACCATTTGATTTTACCAGATATTCAAAGCAATCAATAGCTTTGGCTTTGTTGCCGGTTTTAAGATATGAGAGACCGAGATACCATTCAGCTTCTTTTCCATATTCTCCGTGACCATTGGCAACACCGGTAAGCAGATCAATGGTCTGACTGTAATTCTGAAGGGCAAGCTGTGACATGCCAAGTAAAAATCGCGCTGATTCAGATAAAGGATCATTCTCCAAAACGCTTTCGAAACCGGCGACTGCTCCTTTGTAATTACCGTTTTTATAACTCGTAATTGCTGAAGAATACCTGTCAGGTTCACTATTATTCATACTTCTTGTCACAGGCGAAATAGCCTCAAATGGTTTATAGAATGAGTGAAACAGCTTTTCCGGATCTGTAGTAGGCAGAAGTGTTTTTATAAGTAAGAAGACCCCAATCAGTGCGGCAGCGGAGAGGGAAGCATATTTTGCGAAGATAGTACGTTCTGATCTTTTCTTCAGCCTGTCGTATCCAGGTCCGGCTTGTTCGGCATCAGAAGAGTTAATTGCGCCGGTTATAAAATTACTGATCTCCTGTGTCTTTGGATCGAAATTGCCCGTCTGTTTCTTTGCTTGCCACTCGCTGACCCATTCTGATGTAACCAGGTCAAGATTTTTCTCAGCTATCTCCTGTTTAATTGTTCTGATTTCATCGGAGATTTTATCTTCTGATTCATTGCCTGAAAATATTTCTTTGATGAATTTCTCATTATCCCCGGTTCCAAAAAGTTTTTTGTCATAATCATTGATCATTTCATTGACAACTTCTTTTGTTGCTGAAAGAGCAGGATCATTTTTTATATCCTCAAGGTCGAGACAACCGGTCATATAGTCACCGATATTATCAAAAAGCGCATCATCATCGCTGTTAGAAAACTGATCATTAATAAACTCCTCGCTGGTCAGATTCACTTTAATATTTTTGATCCGGTTGTTCATATTCGTTTATAAGACTCTCTTTATTCCTTTTTGGTTGCTTATGGTTTAGTATTTCGTGTTTCTGGTTAAGATGCCCATCTGATTAGTGCAATACTTCTCTTGCTGCGATATCAGTTTTTCTGATACTCATATAACCAGGGTGCTTTTTAACTTTTTCAGTAAGTTCGCTCTGGGCCTCGCATTTTTTCTTTCTCACATACCCATATGTATATCCAAGTTTTTCTGCAATCTCCTGTGGAGATATTTCCTGCCAGTACAGCGTAAGTATTTTTTTGCCTATCGGATCGAGTGTCTCAAAGACCTCTCTGAAGATATCTTCATACATCTGGTGATCGATCTGATCAGTAAAATCTTTTTCGGTTTCAGGTTCACTTCTTCTCGATATGTAATTTGCTGCGGCAAGACGTTTATCGAGTACCGATTTCCAGAGATTTTCGCAGACACAGTAGAGGAAAGTCTTGAATTTGCAGGTAAGAGCAAATTCTTTATTGTCTAACTTTTCGAGCATTATTATAAGCCCATCCTGAAAAATATCGCGGGCATCCTCATTACTACCGCCTTTCTGATAAACCATCAGCCTTATCATGGGCATATACCTGTCAGACAGGTAATGTACCACATAGCTCTGACGGTTTCTCAGGCATTCGATAATCTCATTATCGGTGTACTCTTTCACAGTAGTTGATAATTTCTGCAGATGCTTTCAATAATATCTCAAATATACTATTTTTTTTGATTACCAAGCATTTGTTGAAAACAGACTTGACTAAATGAAATTCCAAATTAGCTTCGCTGAGCTCGTCATCCGATTTCACCCGAATCCTCGGTTCAAAATTCAATATCATCAGCTTCCAAAATAATTTCACTTTTCAGGGTAACAAATTAATACCGATTCCTATTAACCCTTAGTTTTAATCCTTATTGTATGTATTTATTGCAGTAAGGAGTTGATAATCTGCACTTTGTCGATTCTGCAAAACAGTATTGGCAGAGCCGTTCTCTATTATACTGATGATGTGAAAGTTAGGAAGTTTATTAAAAAAAATAAAATTATGAGTTCTGAAACTTCTCCAGACTATCTGAATTGCCGTTTTAACAGGGATGTAGAAGAACAATTCAGCAATTCCGGGGAGTTCTATAACCAGGCTGTCGAGAATGCTGACGGAGTACCCTATCAGCTTATTTTTGGTCCGGCCCTAGGAGAAGGCTATTATGCGAATGTAGGAGAGGGCATCAGGATGCTATTGGGCATATCTCCGGGGGAATTCACAGAGCGGCTCTTTTTGCAGATGATCGAGGAAGTTATTCCTTTGCTTTCAGAAATTCCACGCAACCCGGTTGAACTGCGCGAAAAAATAATAAGACGGGAAATCACGAACTACAAAGCTGAAATCAGGGTAATTACTCCCACAGGGGAAAAGAAATGGATTAAAGATTGTTCTTTACCATTTGTTGATGCAAAGACCGGAACAGTGACAGGCCTGACAGGCATATTCTTTGATATCAGTGAACACAAACAAACACTTCTTCTGCTTGAAAAAGCTTTGGAAAGGGCAACAGAAAGTGATCGGTTAAAAACTGCATTCCTCAATAACCTGTCTCATGAAATCAGAACACCTCTAAATGCCATCGTTGGTTTTTCAACATTGCTTTTTGAACCGGGTCAGGTGCCCGGGAACAGGTCGGAGTTTGTAGATATTATTACCCATAGCTCTGACCATCTTCTTGAAATAGTTGATGACGTTGTTGAGATCTCCAAAATCGAGACCAAGAACGTAAGGATGATATTAAAGGAGGTAGATCTGGATCAGATGCAAAAAAGAGTTTATGACAGATTTAAACCATTTGCAGATGAAAAAAAAATCCTTTTGAGCTACGACATCTGTAGTGGATTGAATGATCTGATACTCTTTACTGACGGGTACAAGTTATTCCAGTCAATTGTAAACCTTGTGAGTAATGCTGTTAAGTTTACCAATGAAGGAAAAGTCGAGTTTGGTTATCGGGTAATTGATGACAAGATTGAATTTTATGTTTCAGATACAGGTATAGGTGTTGCATTGGAACATCAGCCGCATATATTCAAGCCATTTTACCAGGCAGAAACCGGCAGCACAATGAGGTCTGAAGGAACCGGGCTGGGATTATCAATAGCTAAGGCATATATTGAGTTACTGGGAGGTGAAATATGGTATAATTCAGAACCCGGCGAAGGATCGGTATTTTGTTTTAATATTCCTGATACGAGGAGGTGAATAGTCATTAAACATCAATTATCCCT
>PMIL01000141.1 GCA_003157075.1 Bacteroidales bacterium
ACAAAAAATTGCCTTCGCATGTGGCTATCATTATGGATGGTAACGGGAGATGGGCACAGCACAGGGGCCTTGATAGAATTTTCGGACACCAGCAGGGAGTTAAGGCAGTGAGAGAGGTTATTGAAACTGCAGCTGAACTAGAGATCGGATATCTTACCCTTTATGCTTTCTCGACTGAGAACTGGGGAAGACCTGATGAAGAGGTATCAGCTTTAATGGGAATTATGATACAGTCGCTTAGTAATGAGACTGATACATTATTAAAAAACAATATAAGACTCAGGGCAATAGGTGATCTGGACCGTCTTGCAGAAGACGTGAAGGAACGGCTCTTTGAAACAATCAGATTGACTTCTGTGAGTACGGGATTAAACCTGATTATCGCGATGAGTTACAGTTCGCGCTGGGAAATTACCAGGGCTGCGAGAAAAATATCAAGTGATGCAAAAAATGGAATTATTGATCCTGATTTAATTGACGAGGATGACTTTGAGAAATATCTGACTACATATGGTATTCCTGATCCTGAACTGATGATCAGAACCAGTGGAGAGTTGAGGATTAGCAATTTCCTTTTATGGCAGGTCGCTTATGCTGAATTCTACTTTACCGGAATACTTTGGCCCGATTTTGGTAAAGACGATTTTTATAATGCTATAATTGACTTCCAGAAGAGAGAACGGAGATTTGGAAAAACGAGTGAACAAGTATCGGAAAAATGATAATATAATGGTGATTAGAAAAATTAGTAAGACTTTTATAGCAATACTTCTGGCTCTTTTGAGCCTTTCTCTTAATGCCCAGGAAAAACAGAAGATAGCTGATTACATGAATGTGGAGGATTATATCGTTGGAGGTGTTACCATAACCGGTGTCAGATTTCTTGATACAAATGCACTTATCGGACTTTCAGGACTGAGATTAGGGCAGACTGTAGCAATTCCGGGAGACGCAATAACGACAGCAGTACAAAAGTTATGGCAGCAGGGACTTTTCTCCGATGTAAGAATAACCATAACTAAAATCAACGCTGATACTGCATATTTTGATATTAATTTACAGGAAAGACCAAGGATATCATCGGTCAAATTCAGCGGGCTTAAAAATTCAGAAATTACTGATCTCAACAAGAAAATAAATCTTCCTATCGGATCACAGGTAACTGCTTATTTGCTTAATACGGCTGAAAAACTTATTAAAGATCACTTCATCGAAAAAGGTTTCCTTAACATCCAGGTCACATTCATTCAGAAAGACGATCCTGACCAGCCTAACAATGTCATTCTGGCCATTAATGTCGACAAAAAAGAAAAAGTTAAGATTGGCGATATCTCATTTGTCGGAAATGAATTTTTTAAAGACTCGAAACTGAGGGCCAAACTGAAATCAACAAAGGTAAAGAACCTGAATTTTTTCCGGGCTTCAAAATTCATCAAGGAAAAATTTACTGAGGACAAGGAAAAACTCACCACCTTTTATAATGATAACGGATTCAAGGATTTTACAATCCTATCTGATTCCCTTTATACAATTTCAGAAAACAGAGTGGGTCTGAAGATTAAAGTTGATGAAGGCAAACAATATTTCCTAAGAAATGTGGACTTCGTTGGGAATAGTGTCTATAAAAAAGAAGATCTTAAAAGAGTATTTAATGTTGAGAAAGGATCGGTTTACAACCAGTCTCTTATAGATGACAGACTAAATGGTTCCGCAGGTGCCCAGGATGCAGTGAGTAACCTGTACCAGGATAATGGCTATCTCTTTTCACGACTCACTCCTGTGGAATCAAAAGTAGATAATGATTCAATTGACCTTGAAGTAAGAATATACGAGGGAGAACAAGCTTACCTTAATAACGTGATCATCTCAGGGAATACAAGAACTAACGAACATATTGCCCGTCGTGAATTGTACACCTTACCTGGGGACCTTTTCAGCAAAACCAAGATCATGAGATCTGTTCGGCAGCTGGGTGTTCTCGGCCATTTTGATCCCGAAAAAATCGCTCCGACTCCACTTCCCGACATGACCAACGGAACGGTTGACCTTTTGTATAAACTTGAAGAAAAAGCAAATGATCAGTTTGAGATCTCCGGTGGCTGGGGTGCAGGTATGCTGGTTGGAACAATAGGTGTGCGGTTTAATAATGTGGCTATACGAAATTTCCTTAAGCTGAAGGAATGGAAACCGTATCCTTCTGGCGATGGTCAGTCTATTAGCATAAGGGCTCAGTCTAACGGGAAAGTGTATTCGTCGTATAATATCTCATTTGTTGAACCGTGGCTTGGAGGCAAGAACCCGAATACCTTTTCAGTATCGTTATACAGGTCGATCATGACTAATGGAAAGTCTAAAGGAGCTGATGGATATGAGTCAATGGTTATCGATGGAGCATCAGTTGGTTTAGGAAAAAGGCTTGCTTGGCCTGATGATTACTTTTCGCTTTACGGCGAATTAAACTATCAGCGCTATAGCCTGCATAACTATCAGGTGTACTCATTCCTCTTTACTAATGGAAACTCCAACCTTCTAAGCTTTACTACTAAACTTACCAGGTTTTCAACTGGTCCAAACCTTATCTATCCTGAAACCGGATCATCTTTTACACTGTCACTTCAGGCAACTCCACCCTACTCCCTGATTAGCGGAAAGAATATGAAAGATGTTTCAGATCAGATAAAATACAATTGGATTGAATTTCACAAGTGGACGTTTAAAGCAGATTACTATTATCCCTTATCCAAGAATGACAAGCTTGTGCTCAATACCCGTTTCGCTTTTGGCTACCTTGGATTCTATAATAAAGATATCGGACCGTCTCCTTTTGAAAACTATTCAGTTGGAGGTGATGGTATGACGGGATATAGCTTTTATGGCCGTGAAATGATAAAATTAAGGGGATATGGCAATGGAAACAATGGAGTTGGGTCGCTTACACCCAGTGATCCTACCAAGAGTACCGTAGTACCGTCGGGCAATGTATATTCAAAGATAACCTTTGAAATAAGGTATCCGATATCGCTTAATCCCCAGGCAACTATTTATCTCTTAGGGTTTTTGGAATCAGGCCGGGCCTGGTATCAGCTTAAAGAATATAATCCGTTTAAAATGCCCCGTGCTGCGGGATTTGGTATCAGAGCCAACCTTCCCATGTTTGGATTGCTTGGTGTAGACTGGGGCTACGGTTTTGATGCGGTTCCGGAACCATCGAATTATCCGAATCTAAATCATTCACAATTCCAGTTTACAATTGGTCAAGAATTTTAATTAAGTAACAAATATTTACAGTCATGAAGAAACTAGGCGCATTTATAGGATTACTAATTCTGACTTCTGCTTTGGCAATGGCTCAGAAATATGCTTTTGTTGATTCCGAATATATAAGGAAGAATATTCCCGCCTTCACAACAGCACAGGAACAGTTAGACAAACTTTCGAAACAATGGGAAAAAGAAGTTGCAGACGGGTATGCTGTTGTTGAGCAAATGTATAAATCTTACCAGAGCGAATCAGTTCTTCTTTCACAGGATATG
>PMIL01000271.1 GCA_003157075.1 Bacteroidales bacterium
ATATGAAATTTATATAAATATTAAGTCAAATGGCTAATTATGAGTTAAAGGTAAACCAGAACTATCAGACAGTTATCGGAGATTACCCAAAAGTCGGAATACGTCCTGTAATTGATGGCAGAATGCGCGGGGTCAGGGAATCACTTGAGGACCAGACTATGAATATGGCAAAGAATGCCGCCAAGCTTCTCACAGAGAATCTTAAATATCCAAATGGCAAACCCGTTGAGATAGTCATTGCCGATACCTGTATCGGAGGCGTGGCAGAAGCAGCCATGTGTGCTGAAAAATTCAGTAAACACGGTGTTGGTGTCAGTTTGACCGTAACCCCATGCTGGTGTTACGGAAGTGAAACCATTGATATGAACAGCAATATCCCAAAAGCTATCTGGGGGTTTAACGGGACTGAGAGACCGGGAGCTGTTTACCTGGCTGCCGCACTGGCAGGACATACAATGAAGGGCTTACCCGCTTTCGGCATATACGGACACGATGTGCAGGATGCAGGAGATCAGAATATACCGGATGATGTCAGCGAAAAAATCCTGAGGTTTGTCAGGGCCGGATTGGCAGTATCCTTTATGAAAGGTAAATCATACCTTTCAATGGGATCAGTTTCGATGGGTATAGCCGGGTCGATAGTGCGCGAAGATTTTTTCCAGGAATATCTTGGAATGCGTAATGAATATGTTGATATGAGTGAATTCAACAGGCGCCTTAACGAGGAGATCTTTGACAAAGAGGAATTTATTAAAGCGCTTCTGTGGACAAAGAAAAACTGCCAGGAAGGCAAGGATCTTAATCCTGTTAAGAAAACCAGAAATCAGTTGGACAAGGAATGGGAAACTGTTGTGAAAATGGCACTAATAGCCCGTGATCTGATGGTCGGCAATCCTAAGCTCAAGAAACTTGGTTTTGGAGAGGAAGCCATGGGACATAATGCCATTCTTTCTGGCTTCCAGGGACAACGGCAATGGACTGATCATATGCCAAACGGAGATTTCCTTGAGGCAATACTCTGCTCATCATTTGACTGGAATGGAATAAGACCTCCATATCTGGTTGCCACTGAGAACGATGCAATGAACGGAGTACCTATGCTCTTTGGATATCTTCTTACCAATACCGCCCAGATGTTTTCAGATATCCGTACTTATTGGAGTCCTGAGGCAATAAAGAGAGTTACAAAGATTAAACCTGAAGGTCTGGCTGCTAACGGAGTTATACACCTTATAAATTCCGGAGCTTCCGCTCTTGATTTTTCGGGCAGACAAACAGCGAATAAAAAATCAATCATCAAACCTTTCTGGGAAATAACGGGTAAAGATGCTGCTGCGTGTCTTGAAGCTACACAATGGCCTCCTGCAAATACCGGCTACTTCAGGGGAGGAGGTTTTTCATCCCAGTTCAATACAAAAGGAGTTATGCCTGTGACAATATCGAGGGTTAATCTGGTAAAAGGATTGGGACCAGTTCTTCAGCTTGCTGAAGGATGGACTGTTGAACTTCCTGAAAAAGTCAATAAAATACTTACCAACCGAACAGATCCCACCTGGCCTACAACATGGTTTGCTCCGAGATTGACCGGAAAGGGACCATTCAGTGACGTCTATTCTGTTATGTCAAACTGGGGTGCTAATCATAGTGCATCAAGCTATGGTCATATAGGAGCCGATTTAATTACTCTTGCTTCAATACTGAGAATACCTGTCTGCATGCACAATGTCGAAGAAGAGAAAGTGTTCCGCCCAAGTTCATGGAATGCATTCGGAATGGACAAAGAAGGGTCTGACTACAGAGCCTGCCAGACATATGGGGCGATGTATAAATAGAAAGGGAGAATGGGAGAAAGGGAGAGAGGGAGACTGAGAGACTGAGGGACAGATAAATGTAATATACAAAATACGACAATCAATAATTTTATGGATGCACCGCTTGAAATCAAAAAAATAGAAATAGAACAGGAGACACTGAGTCATCTCAATACAGCAAGAAAATGGGCAATGTTCCTGTCCATAGTAGGGTTTATATTTCTTGGCCTGTTGGTATTAATCGGACTCATTGCAGGGACTTTTCTGACGGCTTTCAATACCGGAGAAAAAAAATTAGGAATACCTGAATCTCTTATGTTTATTCCTGTACTTGTTTTAGGAGTAGTTTACTTCTTCCCTGTCCTTTATTTATTTCGTTTCTCAAAACACTCCCATCATGCTATACAAAAATTTGATAAGCTTGAATTTCATAAAGCTATAAAGAATCTTAAGGCTTGTTTGGCCTATTTCGGGGTCCTTATAATAATTATCCTTTCTATCTATATTGTTGTACTTATCGTTGCCGGATCATCCCTGGCCTTTCTAAAAGGACTCTGATAATCCGGAATCATTTCAAATGATAATTTCTTTTAAAACGCAAAACTGAGGGAATCTCTTTTTTATTGTTTCTGATTAATTACTTTATTAAAATGCCAAAGGGTGATATTATAATTGTATTCGACTGTGGTGCAACAAACATAAGAGTAATAGCAATCAATAGTACGGGTGAAATTCTTGCATCAGAATCATTGCCTAATAATGCCAGACCTGATCCGTTTTACCCTTCTTACAGAATCTGGGATGTGAAGGAAATATGGTCCAAGATGTGCCAGGCATCACGAAAAGTAGTAAGCCAGATTAATCCAAACGATATTGCAGGCACCACGGTGACTACATTTGGAGTTGATGGTACTCTCTTTGACAAATCGGGGAATATGCTTTACCCGGTAATATCATGGCAGTGTGACAGAACCAATAAGATAATGCAGAATATTGATAAATATTTGCCGCTTAACGAATTATATAGTGAAAGTGGAGTTCTTCCATTTTCTTTTAATACAATTAATAAACTAATCTGGTTTGTTGAACAAAGACCCGATATAGTTGAAAAGAGCTCATCATTTCTCTTCATGTCTTCAATAATCTCGTTTTATCTGACAGGCGAAATGGTAAATGATACTACCATGGCCGGTACATCAATGCTCACCAGTCTCAGGACACGAGGTTTTTCAGAAAATATTATTAAAAAGATTAATTTCCCCTTTGAAAAAATGGGCGTACCTGTTGAAGCCGGAACAGTTACCGGAAAAATAAATTCCACTGCCTGCGCCCAGACCTTAATACCTGCGGGAACACCGGTTGTAGCTACAGGTCACGATACTCAGTTTGCAATATTCGGATCAGGAGCTGAAAAAAACCAGCCGGTTTTAAGTTCAGGCACATGGGAAATCCTGATGGTAAGGTCACAGGAATGCAGGACGGGAAAAGAACAGCTGGATCTCGGTATCACCACTGAACTTGATTCAATATCAGGCTTATATAATATTGGAAACCAATGGATTGCTTCAGGTGTGGTTGAATGGGTGCGACGAAACTTATACAGCGATATCACTGACAGGGCATATGAAGTTATGATTTCCGGTGCAGAAAAAGTACCGCCAGGCTGCAATGGGGTAAAGGTAACTCCAAAATTCTATGAGGAGTTGAAAGGCAAACCTGCAGGTCAGATACATGGTCTGACACTGGAATCAACCCGTGATGAGATTTTCCGTGCTCTGCTTGAAGCACTGTCTGCCAGACTGGCCGAAGGGAAAAGTGCTCTTGAAAATGCCGGTGGTTTTAAAACAGAAAGCATTCTTTGCGTCGGAGGCGGATCAAAGAACAGATTATGGAACCAGCTTAGGGCCGACTATGCAGGTGTTCCTCTAAAAATTATCGACCAGAAAGAAACTACAGTACTCGGTGCATCATTATTTGTCCAGGCTGCATGCGGCAATGCTTCCTCACCCGAAGAAGCCAGATCAGCAATCAATTACAAAACGGAGATCATTGAACCTGGTCCCCTACCCCCTTTGCTATAGGCCCCCCACCCCCCCTAAAGGGGGGCTCGTCCACAAACGAATAGTAAGTTCTCTTAAAAACCGAGTACAAACTCCCCTTTAGGGGGGAATTGGGGCAAAAAGCTGGCGTGATTTAGCGGATGAAAAGCCGGGAGAGGCGCAAAAACCAGAAGAGGCAGGTGGTTGAACCATCCAAAAATAAGCTATCTTCGTAAATCTTAACGTCTTTGCACCTTTGCGCCCATGAGCCGTTAAGCCTAAAACATTAAACATGGAAACAACATATTTCAATGGAAAATATATTCCTAAAGATGAGGTTAGAATCAGTCCCGATGATCGGGGATTTCTTTTTGCAGATGGAGTATATGAGGTTATCAGATGGTATGATGGTTTTTTTTATGATATAAACAGCCATTTAACAAGACTGAAAAGAAGTCTCAGGGAGCTGAGAATCAACTGGCCTGAAGCAGACTCTTTCCCAACTATTGCCGGTAAATTGTTAAATTTTAATAAACTTGAAGACCAGCCGGCAATGGTATATCTCCAGGTGACACGCGGACAGGCACGACGATCCCATTCTTTCCCGTCACCGGAAGTCCCGATTACATCTTATGCATATTCCTGGGGCTTTTCTCCTGACATAACATCTATTGAAACCGGCATTAAGGTAATGCTGAAAGAAGATATCAGATGGAGCAGATGCGATATCAAATCAGTATCTCTGTTGCCTAATACTATGAGTTTTCAGGAAGCATGCGAAAACGGATTGAAAGAATGCATTTTTGTAAGAAACGGAAATATTACTGAAGGGTCTCACTCAAATATTTTCTTTGTAAGTAATGGAACACTTTTTACACATCCTGAATCAAATCATATCCTTTCAGGAGTTACCCGGAAAAATATTTTAAGAATCGCACAGGAGTGCGGAATTAAAATAAGAGAAGAAGCCATGCAGGAAAACAGGATCAGGTTTGTACAGGAGGCTTTTATAACCAATACCTCTGCAGAAGTAACCCCGGTCATTGAACTGGGTGGAAACACTCTTGGAGATGGAGTTCCCGGACCTGTAACAAAAATAATACGCAAAGAATTCTATGATGAGATCAAGGTATTGAAAGGCTGAATAACTTTTGTTAACAGATACATGATTTTTCTATCTTTGCATAAATTTTCAAATCAAAATGAGTAATAATAATCTTAGCGAACAAGAGCAGATCAGAAGGTCATCTCTCGATGAACTGAGAAAACTAGGTATAAATCCTTATCCTGCCGCAGAATATAAAACAAATGTTTTTGCACAGGATATTCTCGATAACTACAACCCGGAAAAAAATAATTTCAAGGAGGTTTGCCTGGCAGGCCGGATAATGGGACGGCGTATTATGGGAAATGCTTCATTTGCAGAGCTTATGGACTCTTCAGGCAGAATTCAGATCTATTTACGTCGCGATGATTTATGCCCCGGGGAAGATAAAACTATGTATAATACTGTTTTTAAACATCTGCTTGATATCGGTGATATTATCGGTGTGAAAGGACATGTATTCAAAACACAAATGGGTGAAACAACAGTGCATGTCGATGAATTAACAGTTCTCTGTAAATCTATCCGCCCCCTTCCTATTGTAAAGGAAAAAGACGGAGTGTTATATGATGCTGTTACCGACCCCGAAATGAGATACCGTCAAAGGTATGTCGACCTTATTGTTAATCCGCAGGTTCGTGATGTCTTCAGGAAAAGAACTCAGATAATCCAGTCGATGCGTGAACTGTTTAACTCTAAAGGATATCTTGAAGTGGAAACTCCAATTCTTCAGCCTATCCCTGGCGGAGCTGCCGCAAGACCCTTTATTACCCATCATAATACACTCGACATGCCTCTTTATCTGAGGGTAGCTAATGAACTTTATCTCAAACGGCTTATTGTCGGCGGATTTGAAGGTGTATATGAATTTGCAAAGGATTTCCGCAATGAAGGGATGGATCGCAATCATAATCCCGAGTTCACGGTTATGGAGATATATATCGCCTATAAAGACTATGACTGGATGATGAATTTTACGGAGGAGATGATAAAAAAGGCTGCACTTGATCTGCATGGCAAAACAGAAATAATGTACGGAGATAAACTCATTAATCTTAATCCNNGGAATAGATATTTCAGGCATGGATGAAGCAGGACTCAGGGAAGTCTGTGAAAAACTGGATGTTCCGATAACACCTGCAATGGGAAAAGGCAAGCTTATTGATGAGCTATTCGGAGAAAAGTGCGAACATAATTACATACAGCCGACCTTTATCATTGATTATCCTACGGAAACGTCTCCCCTTACAAAAATGCACCGAAGCAAGCCAGGGGTTACTGAACG
>PMIL01000081.1:0-1028 GCA_003157075.1 Bacteroidales bacterium
CATCTCTACCTCCGATTCTCCAAATACATCTCTGAACCATTTCAGAATATTGCCTCCGGTAAGACTGAATGCCACTGTTGCATATAAACCCGGCACAGTATGATCGTATGTACACAAGTTGTTTTTGCGAAGTTCTTCAGTAAATATTGGTTTATTAAAAGCAGGGGTAATACATTCAACAGTTCCAGAAGTGTAAACAGCTATACCCGGTTCTATAGCGCCTGCACCCAGGGCAGAGCATGGCTGATCGTGACCCCCTGTAACAATAAAGGCGTTTTCGGCAAGGTGCAGTTCCTTACAAAGTTCTTTAGATACATGCCCCGCTATTGATCCTGATTGTAACGGAATTGAAAGTTGTTCCTTCTTCAATCCTAAGCTTTCAAGTATTTCATCATTCCATGTATGTCTTACCACATCAAAAAGCATGGTTCTTCCGGCCAGGGACCAACCCAAAGACGGATTTTTTATTCCCAGCCTGTATTGCAGAAGATCTTCAAAACATAGAAATCGATGAGTCATATCCCAAATTTCAGGAGAGTTTTCTTTTATCCAGAGAAGCTTGAACAATGAAAACATGGGATGAGGCGTATGTCCGGTAATCTGGTATAGTTTTTCTTTTCCAAATTTTTCAGTCCATGTCCCAATCAAATCATTCGCCCTGATGTCGGACGATACAAGTGCATTGCATAGAGCCCTCCCTTCTTTATCAATCATTGTAAAGGCTTCACCCTGACTTGAAATCCCCAAACCGACCACAAAACCTGCTTCAAGTTGAAAGGTACATTCTTTGATTACCTGAAAACATTTCTCCATCACTTCATCAGTATCCAACTCAGCCCATCCAGTATGCTTTGAAATCAGGTCATATTCCTGATAGGACATAGAAACCTGCCGCCCATCCTCATCAAAAATTACAGCTTTGCAACCGCTGGTACCTAAGTCAATTCCCATGTAATGGTTCATAATGCGATCTATTAAATATACCAGAGTTTGAGGTACTCAAGAACTATTTTCTTCATTTCACCGAA
>PMIL01000081.1:1054-16331 GCA_003157075.1 Bacteroidales bacterium
CGTTCCATAATTGTCCAGATGTTCACTTTTGCAATGCCATCAGTAAAAAGATTTTTTACCTGATCATTTCCTACAGACGAGGTACCGTGCAAAACAAGCTTTGTGCCGGTCAATTTACTGATCTGCCGCGCCAAATCCCCGTGATATTTCAGGTCAGCAGCGCTTGCCCGATGCTCAGTCCCAAGGTTAGCTACAATAAAATCGGCCTTTGTTTGCGTCAGATATCTTATGGCTTGTTGCGGTGTAGTCAGACTGCTTCTTTCATCACCAGTTGCATCTACAATCGTATCGCAGGCCCCTTCAATTACAATTTTATGCCCATTCTCCACTACAAATTTTGCAGTTAATCTGATGTTCTCCTCAAAAGGAAGGGAAGACGCATCATACATGATCATCGAAAACTTATCCAAATCCCAATCCAGCAACGGCTTATCAGTATCCCACTGGGCATGGTCAAGATGGATCATTACACTGAGGTACTCATACGGAGATCCTTTGCTTGTTAGTACTTCAATATCGGCTAGAAACAACTTCAGTCCAATATCCCAGCGTCGCGTATGGGTATAATAAACTGATTGGCTTCGATGACTGTACTGATTCGTGATTCCAATGGTAATGGGAAGATCAGGTTGATTGAATAACTGGCTATATTCGAGAGTGGCAGCGAGAATCGCTTCTGTATTGGTGAGACATTCAGTATTAAAAGTAGGGATCACCCATTTCTTTTTTGCAGCTTCACGATACACATCAAGGACTTTACTTCTTTCAAGAATTAGTGACATAAGGCATACTTTTTAATTTTATTTTTGAATCACAACATATCTGAGATATAGTAGATCAACTTTTCTAGAATAGTACCAACTATACAATCATCGTTTTTCAATTTCCCATTCTATTTCCCAGGAAAAGACTTTACCACGCTCCACACTTAAGTAAGTTCCATCTTTGAAGGACTCAGAGAGATTACTACAAGTCCCTGGAATGGGCTCAAATGCGCACTCGTTACGTTTCAGTCCTTCTTCTTCAGGATAACCCGCATTATTCCACCATATTCCAATAGTGGGGAAAAGCTTGCTATCAAAACTAATTTGCAGAAATAGATTCTTTTTAAAACCCAATACAACACTGCCAGCATATATTTCTCTCATAAATAGCATTTCGTAACTACCCTTTTGGATAGCAAAAAGATGATCGCGTATTTGTTGAACATTATCCAGACTAAGATCAATTGAATTAGTATCATCAACACATTTGGAAAACTCAGGCAATTCGACAGATTGGATTTGATCCAACGGTAACAAAGGATGCATAACGTGAAGAAATGTTATTTTTTTATTCAAATTATTAACAACTTCGAAACTCCATCGTAGCTTGTTGCCTGCAAACTCAAGTATCCGTTTAAAAGTGACATTTGGATTAAGACAATCCGTTGAACAGATCAAGTTGTTGCCCTCTATTTGTACCTTCCATCCCAACCAGCATAATTCGCCATGATCCCTGTATTCTATAGATTTATCCGGAGATAAGCAAGATTCAACCGTTGGAAAACAATCATCATAACCGTACACCGGTCGGACTTCATATTCCCCATGAAATTTATCGGGCGCTTTGAAAGAAGACGGATTTGCAGTAAGCAAATCCTGCCCTTCGTATCTTAGTACCGAAATCCTGGCTCCATCTTCCGGAAGGCATTGAACATACCAGTTTCCAATATTGGCTTGAACGATTTTCATTATAGCTTTATAGCACTATAGCTTTTATTCCCGTGAGTTCACAAAATGCTTTCAGTTCCTCATAAAGATGCGCTCCGTATCCAAGACAGGCATATTCATTATTCCAGGACTGCAATAAAGCATCGATATCACATTCAGCTTTAACAAATCCATGAGGCCAGAATGGGATACCACATTCATTTTTTCTCTTCTCAATCATACTGGCATCTGGCTCGAAAATACTACAGCGGGTAATAACCATTTCAAATTGTCCGTTATTCCGGCCAAGTCGGGCAAGTACACCATCGCCAACTTTACAGACCAATTTTATTGAAATTCCACCTGCTTCACCTTCGGTGGGGATTCCGTGTTCGGCAAATCCTGCGGGTCCAAGCTTGCTTGCCAAAGATGGAGGACACGCCCCATCACCAATTATTTTTATTTCATTGTTCGATTTATCAACATGCTGTAAATCGCCATAATATACTGGCTCATCACTCATGTCAGTCAGACATTTAACAGTTAATGCAGTATTAAAATCGCCAAGAGTGGATGTGCCCATTCCGTCTTCGAGCATCATGCTCTGGGCAAAGCAAGTTGCACTGTATTCATCGCCTAAGCCCGGGAAAGACTGAATGGTGTAGAAATCCCATTCATATTTCTTTACCAATTTCTTTATTGCTAAATAAAGTCTTATGGAACGTTCAGCCTGATCATTGGCTGGAATCGGTTCAGAAAAGAGTTTTTGTATCCTTTCTATTGCATCAGCAATTTCTTTTTTAGAAATTTTTTTAGCTGTATCGAGTAATTCTGTTGTTTCCCTTGAATCGATATCAGTGCCGAAAATCTTCATCCATTGTGAGGGATCTGCAGCTCCACAAGTTTGACCCATTCCCCTACCTCCAAATGTACCAATTGTACTCAAGTTTAAGGAATTTTTCATGGCGCTCGCCCGGCAATATGAGGTAATTTTCTCAATTTCTTTTGGGTCTTCATAGCTGCCATACACAAAACGGTGTTTTAACCCGATTTCTTTAAATGCACCCTGCATAACCAAACCGCCAACGGGTCTCCATCCCTGACTGCCCGGATTAGTCCAGAGAACAATTCCCTTACCTGTTGTTGCAAAATCACGGATTGCGCCAATCATGTGGGAAGCCCATACCCAGGTGCCTGAAAATAAAACTACAGCATCAACATTATTTATTTTTTTGAATTTGTCGAAACATTCACGGGCTTCCTTTTTTGAGGCAATAACCAATTCGTATTCAACCAGTTCAAGTCCGTTGTTTTTTAAAGCTTGCTTGGCTCCAGCAACAATCTTCTCATCTATAAAAGGTGTTCCCATTGGGTCTTTTAACCCATCTTTGTGTACACCATAAACTATAAATCCAACTTTAGTTTTAATCATTATGTAATTTTTTAATTATTAGGTAAATATTCTTGTAAATCCCCTTTAAGCGAAGGAATAATCTTTAAAATATTTTCATAATATACTTTCTTCAAAACTTCTTTTGGTAAACCAATACCACATATTGGCCAGCGTGAACGGTCAAATGTCCCGTCATAATCGGGTGAGTAGAACGATTCGTCGTATGTTTCAAGAAATCTGAAGTAGGTACGGTACATTTCCGCTGAGCTCTCAAGGTTAGCGGGCATATCTGCACCAAAAATAATCCTGTCCTGATGCTTTATGAAAAATTCTCTGGAGCTATAGGGCTGTCTTCCTAACTCATCGAGCCTTGCAGAGAAATCGATATACAAATTCTGATTTCCGTCCAGAAGATTTGATACATAGGAAATATTTTCGGCATCGTTTGCGAAATGAGGCAAAATAAATGTTGTGTTGGGATGCTGCCTAATGAGGTCATCGAGCCGTTCGAGCAGTTCATTTTTTTTTGGATACTTAGGATCAACAAAGCTCCATGAAGGATATTTCTTCAGAGATTCATAATGTTCATTTTCAGGAGACACCTCATGGAAAAAACCTTCCGGATCAGCCTGATGAATTAAAACAGGTATTTTAAGTCTGCCAGCTTCTTCCCAAATCGGTGCCAGTCTGGTGTCGTTACAGTTGATCAGTTTATCATCAGAATCACGATAATGAAGCCCTAGGTCCTTCAATATTTTAAGCCCTTTTGCTCCCCGCTGCACATGATTGTTTAGTGTTTCAATACACTCAGCCACAAAACGCTTCGAATCATAAAAAAGCGGCTTATTTGCCGGTTGAGCAAAATTTGACATGGTAAAACAGTAAAATCTACCTGGATATTTTATGGCGCAATTCTCCAAAAAATCAGAAATATTTCCGGGAGAAATTACATAACCACCATCTGCAAATTCGATGTGTACATTACCTGTAAGATCACAATAGCTTATAACACCAACCTCATCCATTGTCTTGAGAACCCGATCAACCTGCCAGTTGCCCCAAAGGTGATTGTGTGCATCAATTACCGGGAAAGCTGCTCTAGTAATGACTGTTGAATTTGTAATCAAATAATTTTTCTTGGCCATTTTTTACCTTATTTATTATAGATATTAATATTTTAAGATTTTTTCAATTCTCAAATATATCAAGTAATCAGTTAATTAGATACAACATTTGTATTTTAAAATAACACAATATTGAACTCGTGACGAATCTTGAAAAAGCTGAAATTCATATCAATCTGTTCCGGAAAGGTTCTGCCCTTAAAGTGATTATTTACGTCAATTTATAGAAAAGAAGCTTTGCTAATAACTACAGAATTTATAATCGGATAAATTTTCTTAATTATTAANNTTGTCTATAAATGATTTATTTGTATAGTAGCATTGTATTCAAAAATAACACATTTTTGACATGATTCCGAATTTTGAAATAGTTGAATCTAATATCAATCATTCATTTCATATCAATCACCTGAAGGTGGATTTTTTTCCCTCGATGCGCCATTATCATCCCGAGGTAGAAATACTGCTTGTTGTGGAGGGAACTGGCACCCGATATGTTGGGAATTCTGTCGAGTTATTTGCGCCGGGTGATCTTGTTATGATTGGGCCCAATGTTCCTCATGAGTGGTGTAGTGATAAAAATCTGGGAACTGGCCATTCAGAGGCTATATATATTCTTTTTAATACAGAAATACTGGGAAAAGATTTTTGGAATTTGCCAGAATCCAAAATTATCCTGAAAATTATCCAACAGTCCAAAAGAGGCATTAAATTGACGGGGAAAACACGCAATGATGTTGCCTTATTAATGAAAACTATAGACACTTCATACGGATTTAACAGGATTCTGTTGCTCCTGACTATCCTGGAGCTGATAGCTTTTACTAATGAATATCAATACCTGGCCAGCCCAATTATACAAAACACATTTGATGGCCGAGATATGGAAAAACTCAATATGGTTTACAAATATGTTATTAATAACATGCATCAAAATATCAATCTTGACAAAGCCGCAGCTATTGCCAATCTTTCAAAACCTGCCTTTTGTCACTATTTCAAAAAAAGGGCAAATAAAACGTTTATGCAATTTTTAAATGAAGTTAGGATTGGACAAGCCTGCCGGCTTCTGATAAATGAAAATCTATCTGTAGCAGAATCAGGCTTTGAATGCGGGTATAATAACATTTCTTATTTTATCCGGCAATTCAAAAGAATAACAGGATTTACTCCGTTAGGCTACCGCAAAAAATTTGCAGATTGATTGGGATAATTCAGGTTGATCTGCAAAAACAGTTATGTTCAAATTTGAACTGATTTTTACCTCTACTTTAACACATTAAAGTTTTTGAATGCGAGTAGTTTATGTCTCGTTATCATTAAAGAAAATTCTTATTCAGAAACTCCTGAAATTTCTCCTTGTATTGATCACTCACAGGAATATACTCTTTACCGAATAGAATCCTGCTACGTTCTATCGTGTCTATTTTTTCAAGATTCACTATAAATGACCTGTGAACCCTCATAAACTTATTCTCAGGAAGCTTTGATTCAAGAAGTTTCAGGGAGGTTAGAGAAAGAACCGGTTTGAGCGAATTATGTATGAAGACCTTCACATAATCCTTAAGTCCTTCAATATAAAGGATGTCGTTAAAATTTATCCTTTTGATCTTATAGTCTGATTTGAGAAACAGAAATTCGTTGTTGACATCGACTCTTGCAGGCATTCTTTGTTCGAGCCGAAGCAAATTCTGAACCTTATGCACTGCTGATAAAAACTCTTCATAGCTGAACGGTTTCAACAGGTAGTCGATTATCTCCAGTTTATATCCTTCGAGGGCATATTTTTCAAAAGCAGTGGTGAAAATTACTTTGGGCCCTTTTTCCATCAGCCGTGTAAACTCAATTCCTGAGAGATCAGGCATCTGAATATCAACAAATATAAGATCCACTCTGGATTCTGACAGAAACTCAGCTGCATCCAGTGGATTATCAAATTTCCCAACAAGCTTTAGTCCGGGCGTCCTTTCGATATAACCTGTAACAAGCTGCAGGGCCAGAGGCTCATCATCAATTGCAATTGTTGTAATCATTATGCAAAATTAATCTGAAGAAGGACTTCAAATTCTGTTTCCGATTTATTTATTTTCAAATCATGTTTGCCGGGGAATAAAAGGTTAAGTCTTTTTGTAACATTTTCCAATCCAATTCCTGAATGGCCTGATTCATTTTCCTCCCCCGATTTTACACAACTGTTGATACATCTGAATTTCAATGATTCGTTTTCTGCAGTCATACTGATATCAATAAACGACTTTTCCCGGTAACTGATACCATGCTTAAAGGCATTTTCAATGAATGGTATAAAGATTAGGGGTGCGATATTAATATCCTTAAAGGTCTCCGGGAATGATACAGTCAGACTAATTTTATCGCTTATCCTGAGTTTCATAAGATCGATATAGTTATTCATGAAATCAATCTCATTACTCAGTTTTGTATTCCCATGTTCCGAATCATACAATAAGTATCTCATTAATTTCGAGAGCTTTAACACAGCTTTTTGAGAATCCTCCGCATTTATGTTAATTAAGGAATAGATATTGTTAAGAGTGTTGAAGAAGAAATGAGGGCTTATCTGATTCTTCAGGAAAGCCAGTTCTGAATTGAGTTTTTCCTTCTCAAGCTCTTTCTGAAGTTTTTCTGTTTGTGAATGACGTTCAAGGATTCTCATCCCCACCGAGAAAAAGACAAGAAACAGAGATGTGAACATATAATTAAAAAGATGCATCTCACGGAAAGGCGGTCGTCCAGGTGGCTCATCCCCCTTTGGCGGGGGTATGTCTTTCCACTCACCAACGGGTTTATCCGATTTAAAAGGTCTATCGGAGATCTCGGGTTTATCGGTTCTTTCTATATTAGACCGTCCGGGGACATATCTAAAAACCAGTTCATTTGATCTGTCAGAGATAAAGTAGAGGAAGGTTAATAAAAAAATAACCGATAAATAATATTTGTACTTATGGCACCCGAAAAAGTATTTCGGAACAAGTATCAGATAATTTGTATAAAAAATTATACCATTTATTATGTTTCCGATGTAGTAAACCAGTATAAAATCCTGGCCAACATCCCATCTCTTGAAAAAATAAAGAGGAATTCCAAGAATTATGGTCCAGGCCAAAAGGTGAAGTAAAATCTTGATTGTATTTCCGGTGAAAAAGTTTTTCATGGATTTAAAAGTATAACAAATTATAATTGGTCGGTTGATAAATCATCTTTATTAAAATCAAGGTAACAATCTATTCATATCTGAGAGCATCTATCGGGTTAAGATTTGCTGCTTTGCGGGCAGGATACCATCCGAAGAAGACGCCAATTATGAAACAAACAATAAAAGCGAGGAAGACTGACTGAGTTTTTACTATCGCAACCGTCGACATTAATGATCCGGCCAGCCTTGCCAGCAAATAACCAAAAATTACTCCTATCATTCCACCAAGAATGCTGAGTATAATTGACTCAGCAAGAAATTGTTTCAGAATATCTTTCCCTCGTCCGCCAATCGACATGCGAAGACCTATTTCACGGGTACGTTCTGTTACTGAGACAAACATAATATTCATAATGCCAATTCCGCCTACCAGCAAAGAGATTCCGGCTATTGCACCCAGTAAATATGTCATGACATCGGTAATAGATGAAACTGTTTTTAGCAGTTCTGATTGAGACATTACTCTGAAATCATTTTCTGCCGATTCTTTAAGTTTGTGTGTCCTGCGAAGGATCTCAGTAACTTCTGCAATGGCAGCCGGGCTTTTTTCTTCGCTTAAGGCAGAGGCATAAATACCATTAATATAATCGATTGCAGCAAGTCTGCGCTGAACAGTTGTATAAGGAGCGAGAATGAGATCGTCCTCATCCTGTCCCATCCCGCTTTCACCTTTGTCTTTAAGGGTTCCGATTATGAGAAACGGAAGGTTTTTAATACGAATGGAAAGACCAACCGGATCAGCTTTTACACCAAAGAGATTCTCTACCACTGTCTGTCCAAGCACGCACACTTTCGACATATTTTTGAGCTCGTTGGCGTTGAAAAACCTTCCACTGATTATTTCCAGTTTCTTAATTGAAAGATATTCTTCGCTGACTCCGTATATGGTCGTTTGTGTGTTCTGATTACTATAAATTACCTGTCCGCTTGCCCTCACTTCCGGAGAGACAGAACTTATATCCGTTGCCTCACTACGAAGTGCAACAACATCAGTATACTTAAGAGCCATTGAGCTTGATGATCCCAAGCTTACACCACCGCGTCGCTGAAAATTTGGCATTACCATAACCATATTTGTTCCCATTGAGGATATTTGTCCCCTGATTTTCTGCTTTGAGCCCTCCCCGATAGCGAGCATTGCTATCACTGAGGCAACTCCTATAATTATCCCGAGCATGGTCAAAAAGGCTCTCAGCTTATTTCTTATCAGCGCTCTTATAGCGATCCTGAATAAATTTGAATAGTTCATTAAATTGAATTTAAATACATTAATCAAATTCCTCAATAGCTTCAAGGGGTAATGTCTTGAGGATCTCCCTGGCATTTAGCCTTTCACTTACAGCACTTTCCCGATAAATCTTTCCGTCTTTAAACATTACATTCCTGGTAGCAAACCTTGCAATATCAAGTTCATGAGTCACAAATACAATGGTTCTGCCCTTTTCATTCAGATCCTGAAATAACTCCATAATTTCAAAAGATGTCCTCGTATCAAGGTTTCCGGTTGGTTCATCAGCAAGAATAAGGACCGGATTGTTTACCAGAGATCTGGCTATTGCAACCCTTTGCTGTTGTCCTCCTGATAGCTGGTTCGGCATATGGTGCATCCTATCCAAGAGTCCCACCGCCTCAAGTGCTTTAACAGCAGCCTCTTTACGATCTTTCGACCTGACCTTGGGATTATAAAAGAGAGGAAGTTCAACATTCTCCAATGCAGTAGTTCTGGCTAAAAGGTTGTATGCCTGAAACACAAATCCGAGTTTCTGGTTCCGGAGTTTTGCAACCGCATCTTTGTTCATTGTATTGACATTGATTCCATCGAGAAGATAATCCCCGAATGTGGGTTTATCGAGACATCCCAGAATATTTAGCATAGTTGACTTGCCTGATCCGCTTGCACCCATGATAGCCACAAATTCTCCTTCATTTATCTTAAGCTCCACTCCACGCAATGCATGAACAGTGACCTCCCCTACGTGATAATCCTTCCTCAGGCTGTTTATTTCTATTATTGTACTATTCATGATACCGATTGTTATAAATTATTATATGGCAATCTTCTAGAATGGGAATGGTCCGGGAGGACCGTCATTGCTCTTTTTTACTACTTCTTTGACATCTTTATCTCCAACTGAAATTACAACCTCATCTCCCTCTTTCAATCCTGATAAGATTTCCACGGTTGATCCGTTATCGATACCTATTTTGATAACAGCCGGACGAAGACCCATCTTTTCATCTTTCAGCCAGACTGTTTTAGTTTTAGGATCTGCATTCATTCCGTCAGGTATCATTCCTGCTGGTGGCATATTCTGACCCGAAGCCATATTTTGTGGCATATCTCCTGTATTTACCGGCGGACCTGAAGGCATTTTCGGCATTGTGCCATCGGTTTTCATTTTTTCTAACATCTTCGTTAAATAAGCCTTATCGGGAGTAAACCGGATTGCTTTTCCCGAAATCAGGAGGGTATTTGTCTTCTCTTCAACATAAATAATTGCGCTGGCTGTCATACCCGGCATGAGCTTTTTTTCAGGATTCGGAGCATTCAGAATAACGACATATGTAACAACATTATTGGTAGTTACGGGCTGTAACCTAACTTGCGAAACCGTGCCTTCAAACTTCAGATCCGAATATGCATCCACAGTGAATTCAACGCGCTGTCCTTTTATTATCTTTCCTATATCAGCCTCATCAACGCTGGTCTGGACCTCCATTTGCGTCAGGTCATTTACAATAGTAAATAATGTTGGCGTGCTAAAACTGGCAGCCACAGTCTGACCTTCCTCAATAGCCCTGTTAAGGACAACGCCATCGATAGGAGAAGTTATAGTAGCATATTTCAGGTTTACATTTGCTCTGTCGAGGGCCGATTTGGCATTGGCAAGAGCAGCTTTTGCATTCTCAAAATTATATAAGGCCTGGTCATAATCGGTCTGTGCAATTAGCTTCTTATCGTAAAGTATTTTAAGGCGGTTATATGTTGCCTCCTGAAAATGCAATTGGGATGAGGCCTGATCCACTGCAGACTGGCTCTGTTCGAGTTGTGTTCTTAATGGTGTCTCATCGAGCTTTGCAAGAAGTTGGCCATGCTTCACTTTATCGTTAAAATCAACGTAGATATGCAAAATAATACCGGAAACCTGTGTTCCCACATTTACTGTTTTTAAAGCCTGTATTGTACCTGTTGCAGTAACTGTATTGCTTATGTTTCCCTTTTCAACTTTGATAGTATTGAAAGCCACTACTGTTTCCTTTTTTGCGAAGGGTTTTAGTGCCAGTATGGCAGCAATCGCCAGGACTGAAACTATTGCAATAACTATAAATGTTTTATTTTTCATGATCTTACATTTTAACTTTAGTCTTTTTTATCTTGGCTTTTACTTTAAGCTCCAAGCATTTTAACTTTTATCTTTTTACTTTTATCTTTTGTCTTTTACAGAGACAAGGGTATTCCCAAATAATAATCCATGATTTTATAACTTACTATTAAATTATATTTTGATTGCAGCAGCTCGCTTTCTGCTACAATTAGATTTGTTTTTGAAACCAGGTAATCGACTGAATTAATAACACCCTGTTTGAATTTTTCATCTGAAAGCAGTGAAGCCTCCTGGGTTGCGCTGTAGTTTTCCTTACTTGCTTCATACTTAATCTGGGCTGAGATTACATCTACACATGCCTGTTCTACGCTTTTTCTCAGCGTGTTTTTCGTATCAATTTCACTCAATTCAGCATTCTGATAACCTATTTTGGCAACAGCAATATTGGTTTTTACCTGTTTTTTCTGATATATAGGAATTGATAGTATTAATCCAACTGATGGATATATTGCATCATTTACCTGGCCAAAATATGTACCGGTGTTCAGGCTTGAATATCCTGAACTTATTCCTGCACTGGCTGATAATGTGGGAAAAAGTGCAGTTTTTGCCACTTTCTCGTCATAAGATGCAATCTCTTTATTTACAGCAGCATTCCTGATCTGAGGTTTTATGGAAAGAGCCAGATCATAAACCGATTTTACATCTGGTATCCGATTCTGATTTAAAGACACAGCCAGGTCAGGATGCTCTATCCTGAAACTATCGGTAACAGGAAGTTCCATCAACTGTTCAAGTGTTACTTTAGCAACCAGCAACTGACTCTGAGAAGTAGCAAGAGTGAGCTTTTCACTTGCCAGTTGTGATTTAACCTGTGCGTAATCTGATTGAGAAATTACCTGAAGTACCAGCCTTTCTTCAGCCAGGTTGAGCTGACTGGAAGTAGACTCAATCTGCTTTTCACTGTTATGGACCTGCTCTTCTGCATATAGTATCTGAAGAAATGCGTCAAGAATACTTAAGCTGATAGATTCTTTTGTGGTTTCAAGAGAGTATTTTCCACTCTCAATGCTGAGGTTCGCCTGTTTAATGAGATCTGTTAGTCTTGAAGCATTGAAAATTGTGATATCTGAATTAACGGAGTAATTTGTACCATTGGAGCCATTTAATCCGGATGTTCCTGGAGCTGTTCTTTTAGTCCAGTTAAAATTCTGACCAATAGAAGCATTTACCGAGGGGAATTGTTGTGCTTTAGCCTGCTCGGCATAGACCATATACTGCTGGTTTGAGAGTTCACTTTTCCTTACCTGGATGTTGCGGTTCAAGGCGTAATTAATGCACTTATCAAGGGTCCAGGTACTATCTTGCGGGGCAAACATCAAGGACATGCTATGACATGTCGCTGCAGCAAAGCTCATAAATAATATCAAAATCAATTGTCTCATAAATTCTATTCAATTATGAGATAAATGTAATGGAGGACTTATACCTCTGAAAACTTAATAGAAGTACAGGCGTATTTTACCGACAGAAGGCGCGAATTACGATGCAGGACAGAATAGGATCAAATCAAAGAATTGACTATCAATATTATCTAAAACAATAAAGGGACACATTCTGGTGTCTCCCTTTATTATAAAATCCAAACTCAAGGTCAAAGAAAATTGTCCTGAGTCAATTATCAGACAGACGCTCTAATCATATTCAGATTTGTTTCAAGTCCATCGAGGTAAGTAAGTGCCCACGAAAGATTAATAATTATGTTTCTGCCGCAGAATGCACCTGCCGGGTCCTCCCCCTTTTCAAATTCCAAACCGGTTATTTCAGGTAAAGCTTTAGCTGCCTCCTCGTAACCTTTAGTTTGTTTCATTAAATCGACAAGCTCACTAAGTGCTTTTTGAAGCTTTAGCCCTGCCGGCATTTCACCATTGTCAGCCAATACTGACGCAGCAACATCCGGGGATACAGCTCTTAGCAAATTCCCCGGATTGTTTTTCCATTGTTCCCGGGTCATTCCTTCATGATTTAATATCAGATCCTGATAGACATGGGTGATCTTAATTATCTCATCAATTTTCATATTAACGGCCGATGTCTCTTTATTTAATGGGAGTTCCGCCATGGCTGCTTCTACCTTATTATAATCCCTCGAAATGCTATAACTATCAATTATGGTATCTAGTGATACATTTAATGAAAGAAGTGCGGAGAATACTGAATTTATTGCAAGCAGAAGCAGGACAAAGATCGTATTGTAAATGTTAAAATTTTTGTTCCTGGAGGTAACAATCAGAAAGACAGGAAGAAAAACAATAAATGGGAAAGGAAGTGCAATAATCAGAGCGATGCCTGCATGAGGCCAATGCATCAATTTAAAAAGCATTCCTGTAAATACAACAAAACATGTAAAACCAGTTACTATATAAAGCATCCGGTTCTTGCTATTGCCTTCCGTCTTATAATTATCGATCAATGCAACAGGAATGAAAATTAATACAAGGATCAAAGTCCCTGCAGTTAACAGAATTCCTGCTGCCGGCCAATGATTTACTTTGAGAATAGCCCCGGTGGTAAGAATAATTGTTGTAATCACTCCGAGAATATATATCTTCTGTTTCATAATAATATAATTTTGATTTTAAAGGTATTATGGAACCCACATTTTGATGGATTTAAACTATCAACCATAAGGTTTGTAAAAATGTGGGTTCATAATTATATTTATTTAAGTGATTATTAATGTTTTGTGATTTTATTCAAAACACGAGATTCAACAGTAAGCAGACTGTTTTTCATGATTTCAAGGGAATGAAGTGCTGACATTAAAGACATTTCATAGTTGTCCGGGTTTCCCGTAGGCAATAAGGTTTCAGTATTAAGCAAAAGATTATGCTTCAATAGATCGTCCCCTGGAATTATGCTGGTTAAGTAACTTACATATTCTGTCATAGAAGAATCAAGTTGCTTACGGGTCCTGCAACCTGGAAGAAGAAAGACCTTTGCTGGTGCCTGGTCAAATGGTCTTGAAAGCTTACTGTACAATATTTCCTTACCGGTTTTGGTCTGACTTATCTGAAGATCGCTATCGGCAGGTTTACCCGGTTGTCCTTCCGATTGCCGAATCATATTACCCTGGATAATGCTGATAACATTAAGTATTCCGATAGTTTTTGAATGCAGCTGTTTCATCTTTTGATAGGTTGACGAATCTTGATACCTGCTAAGCAGGGAATTGTTATTCCTGTATAAATAACTGTATAATGCATTTTGCTGATAATTATTAGTATAATAATGCTCCAGATAGAAATGCTGGAGGTTAAGATTAATCAGAGCGCCAGGAACTATAATTAAAAGCGATCCAACGACCAGGAAAATAAACCTGGAACTAACATGATTTTCCTCTTTCCAGGTAAGCCATGTAAACATCGGGATAGCCAGAAAGAACAAAAGCAATATTCCTATAACTAATAACACTGCTGCTAGGGGCCAGTGCTGAATTTTAAAGAGTAAGCCTGCAACATAAAAAACAATACCGGCTGCACCCAGAATGTATACAGGACGTTTAGCCTTGTTTTCCTGGTCTGACAATCTGCTCAAAGCAAGTGCCGGGATAAAAAACAGAATGCCTGACAATGCGGAGAGGGTTAAAATTGCACCTGCCATGGGCCAGTGCTGTATTTTAAAGAGAGTCCCTACAATAAATAGTAATCCAGCAAAAAAAGCTGAAATGAACAGAAAAAGTCTTTTCGTGTTATGAGTCTCTTTCCAGAGAACACTTAGGGCCGAAGGCAGGAAAATGAAGGCCAGGAACAGAGCACCAAGGCTCATCATCTGGCCGGCACCCGGCCAATGCTCAATCTTGAACAGGGCAGCAAGCCCAAACATGATCGTTCCGGAAACACCGGAAATCTTTACGAGGTTTTTCATATTTCTGTAATTGGTATCAACTGTATAAAGTGTTTCCTGCTGAATTTCTTTTAATCTTCCCGGACCCATCTTTCTCTTGACTTTCTTATATGCTTCCGAGAAGTCCATACCTTTTTGCATTTCATATTCAACATCGCAACACACATGATCTATAAGATCTTCCAGCAGGTGGGAAAAGGATATTTCCTCCCTGCTAATATCTCTGCTGATCTGATCAATATGGTGGAAACTAAGCTCAGGCATTACTCAAACCGGGTTTGGTATCGACAATCCGCTGAAGTGACTCGATAAACTCATTCAACTCTTTTATTTTGTCAGCAACAACAGTATGACCTTTAGGAGTTAGGGCATAGTAGATTCTTGTTCTGTTATTAAAATTTTCTGAAGCAGTGATTAGAGAGCCATCTTTTTCCAGTTTATGAAGGATAGGATAGAGGGCTCCGTATGTAAGCTTCATTTTCCCTTCAGTAAGCTCCTCCACTTTGTGCGTAATAGCATATCCATGCATTGGTCCTTCTTCTTTTAACAGTTTCAGGACGATTGTTTTTAGAGATCCCTTGATCAGGTCTGCTGGTATCATAGTTTAATAGTTTAATAGTTTA
>PMIL01000064.1:0-4459 GCA_003157075.1 Bacteroidales bacterium
TATGGCAGCTTTTGGCAGGACCAAAGCATTGGAATTTGACGATTTTACCAGATTTACACTTGCAATCAGGTTGCCTGGTAATCTGTCAGTTGTGGCAGGTCTTACAACGTATCGTATTGTCTGCGACTGCATGTCCATTTCAGGAAGTTTCCCTGTAATTATTCCGTTTATCTGCCGGTTATCAGGAAGAATAATTTTACAGTTTCTGTTCTTTTCAATATACTGGTTTAATTCAAAAGGAACATCCAGAATAAAAACAAGGCTTTTTTGTTCAGATACAACTGCCATTTCATCCCCCTCCTGAACAAAATCTCCTTTTTGATAAGAGATAGAATTAATGACTCCCTCCTTATGTGAAGTTATATTTATAACCCCTTTAAATGACAGACTGGTATCTTCAGCCATTTTGTCAGCCAAAGCCATAGCTTCCCGTGTCCGTATTGTGAAAAGCAGCTGATCAGGATTAACCGGTTCACCAGCGGTAATTAATACCTTATCAATTGTCCCTGCAGTTGTTGCCCTGACAATGCTTTTATTCATGTAAGTGGCTACAGCTGGCAATCTGACAATCGATGTAACTGGTTTAAAGGTGACAGGGACAATTGTTACCGGAGTCCTGATTACTGTGACCTCCTCAGCCGGCCGGGAGGAATTATGACATGACAGCAGAATAATGAATGTCCCCGGAACCAGAAAAAGGCTTAAATATCTTTTTACAAGTATTATCATCAGATTAAGTTTTATTGAGTCAGAAGAAAATTCATTTGATTTATGACCTGAAGCTTCTGTATCTTTATGAGGTTGATGTTTCTGCTTGCCGTTTTAAAGTTCTTGACTGAATTAATATATTCGGTCATCTGGATATTGCCGGCCTCAAGCTGATCTTTTAAAGCTGTAACCAGCTGTTCGGAAGATTTAAGCTGATTTAATATCTGAATTGACATCTCATTCAAAGATTTAAGTTCAACCTCAAGTTGCTGAACTTGTTGCATATACTGTACTCGGAAATTATTCTCGTATCCCTTTCTGCTGTTCTCATCAAATTCAAGTTTCTGTTTTGAAAGAGTTTTTTGTTTGCCGTCATATACCGGGATATTCAGACTTACACCGGCGCTGTAACCAAAATGCCTGTAGAAATTCCATGGATTGCTTGTCAGGAAACCGGCATCAGCAAACCAGTTGATCTTGGGATTATATTGAATATCGATTGCCAGCTTCTCATTTTCAATTTTTAAACTGTCTATTTTATATTGAATAAAAGAAGGTGATTTTGCAATTTCCGGGGAACCATGGATCTGAAGTTCAGGATCACCCAGTTCATACCAGCCGGTATCATTGAGTCCACAGAGTTGGCTGAGTATAAGCAATTCCTTTACATACTGGCTTTTAATCTGATTAACAAGTATTTCCTGTGTCTGACTTTCAACAAGAAATGAAAGATAGTCGGTTTGTTTGACGACTCCGTTTTTTACAAACTGTTTTACTATCTCATTTTCTTTCATAAAGAGATCAAGGAAATTTTTATTGAATATGTAATCCGTATAATCAGAGAACGCTGTAAGATATTGATCTGTAATTATTTTATTCAGTTCATTTATTGAAATCTTAGAGGAATTATTTATGGATTGCTTTTGAATTTCTACCGCTGCATACCTGTTATTGACAGCTCTTTTGTTAAAGATATTTTGTGAAACGCCTAACACTGCAGTATAGTTTCCCCCATCGGTAATAACATCATCGTATCCGAAATTGTGATAATACGGAGAGTACTGCAGCGATGATTTGGCTTCAATCAAAGGTTTTCGGGTTGCCCCGATGATCAGACTGTCAGTACCAGCCTGGCTGATCTGATTTCTGTAATCATTAAGAAGCGGACTGTTTCTGACAGCTTCATTTAAGTAGTAATCCAGATTCCTTGTCTGGTTATATGCTGCAAGAGTAAGGCAGCAAAGAAAAATAATCAGAAAAACCCTTCTACGCATAATGTTTAACTGTCAAGATTTCACGCACCGCAATTTAAGTAAAATCATAACCAAAACAGAACATTTATTCTGGAGTAATTATGTGCGATCAAGTTTTCCCTTAGACAAACTAAACTCCGTTTTTATTCAGACTGATTGATTTTTCATTTGAAAAGTCCGTTTTTACCTGGTGTCCTTTAAGCGGTAATACCTTCTGGTGAATTGCATCCAGTATCCAGTCGGGTTGCGGAAAGAAATACTCTTCCATTTCATACGCCGGAGTGATCCAGTTCCTCGATCCGACTACCACCGGAGGAGCATCGAGATAGTCAAATGCCAGCTCTGTTATTGTCTGAGCCATCTCCTTCAGGAAGGAACCACGGCAAGATGCATCACTTGCCAGAACTATCCTTCCTGTTTTTTTAACTGAATTAACAACTGGTTCATAATTAAATGGAACCAGTGAACGGGCATCAATAATTTCTGCACTAAGTCCGTATTTTTCCTGTAAAATATCTGCAACTTTCATAACAGGATATAATGTTGCACCAATTGAAAGAATTGTAATATCATTACCGGTTCTCTTAATATCAGGTTCTCCGAAAGGGATTTCATAGTATCCTTCAGGAACGCCTCCAGTATGAAACATTTCTCCGATATCGTAAATTCTCTGACTTTCGAAATAAATGACCGGATCGGTTCCCTGCAATGCAGAATTCATTAGTCCTTTTGCATCAAAAGGTGTTGCCGGAAATACCACTTTTAAGCCCGGGATATGAGCTGTTAGTGATGACCAGTCCTGAGAATGCTGNNCCTGAACGGCCCAGGAAATCGCAATACATTATCTCTGCAATGACCCGGCCGCCGCACATTCCGTAACCAATCGCAGTACCAACGATTGCCCCTTCAGATATCGGCGAGTTAAAAAGCCTGTGATAGGGGAGTGCCTCTGTTAATCCCCGATAGACTGCGAAAGCTCCTCCCCAGTCGCGGTTTTCTTCACCCCAGGCGGCAAGTGTCGGATCTTTATAAAAACGGTCGATCACAGCCTCAAAAATTGCATCACGGAACTGATATAATTTCGCTTTAGAAACAGGTTTGCCCTCCTTGTCTTTGTAAAATCTTTCTTTCCCTTTTAGTGATTTAACATGCGGATTCTCTTCAAGAGTAAGGAGAACTTCAGGAGTACCCTCTTCCATTTTATCGGCTGAGCCGTTTGAAAACATCATTTCACCTATGCAGTCAGGATCTTTCTTAAGATCGATCCGCGGGGATATCTCATCATTTATACTCAGTTTAAGTATCTGAGTCAAATGATCTTTTGTTTCCCTGGTAATATTTTCGAGGACCTCCTGCTTTGCAATACCGGCAAGAACAAGTGAGTGGCCAAAAGTTATAATTGAATCTTCTTTCTGCCATGCTTCAACTTCCTCTTTTGATCTGTAAGACGAAGCATCCGAAGGAGAGTGTCCGCTTATTCTGTAGGTCAGAGTATCAAGAAGAACAGGTCCTTTCTTTTCTTTCAGGATTTGTTTTTTACGATTGAAAGCATCGATAACTGCAAGCGGATTATAACCATCAACCCTTTCGGCATGCATTGATTCAGGATTTACCCCTGCGCCGATTCTGGCAAGAATATCATAACCCATTGTCTCGCCACAGGTCTGGCCACCCATGCCGTAGCAGTTATTCATGAAGTTGAATATCAATGGTAATCCACCCCTGTATTCTCCATCCCAAAGCGTCTTATACTGATCCATTGTTGCGAAACAAATGCCTTCCCAGACAGGTCCGCAACCCATTGATGCATCTCCTATATTACAAACTACTATTCCCGGTTTACGGTTTATTTTCTTATAGAGTGCGGCGCCAACTGAAATATCACCTGATCCGCCGACAATTGCATTGTTGGGATAGATCCCGAAAGGAGTAAAAAATGCATGCATTGATCCGCCTAGCCCCTTATTAAAACCATTTTCCCGGGCAAAAATTTCGGAAAGAGCTCCATATAGTAAAAACTTGATTGCCAGATCTTTTATATTACCTTGAAATCCGTTTTCAACGACTCTGAGTGCAGAACCTCCGAAAAAGTTTTTCATTGTAGAATAGAGAGTGTCTTCGTCAAGACGGTGGATTGCTGACAATCCTTTGGCCAGGATTTCCCCATGGCTTCGGTGTGAACCGAAAATAAAGTCATCAACTCCAAGTGTATAAGCCATTCCTACTGCAGCAGCTTCCTGCCCGATTGACAAATGGGCTGGTCCCGGATGATTATATGGTACTCCGTTGTATTCATTGGTAGTCTTGATGAGATTGAGCATTGTCTCAAATTCCCTGATAACTACCATATCGTGATATATCCTGATGAAATCCTCAGAGCTGTATATCTTTTTTTCCTCTTCAATAGTCTTATTGTACTGGTTTACAGGAATTTTACCAAATTCAATAAATTGTGCTTTACGAACAACTCTCGGGTTGATGTTTTGACTTTTTGGCAT
>PMIL01000064.1:4478-10066 GCA_003157075.1 Bacteroidales bacterium
GAATGCTTCTATCTGCTCTTTAATTTCTTTAAGGAAAAGGGTAGCAGGACCACCGTCAATCGCCCTGTGATCATATGTAAGCGAAAGCCCAATATACGGTACGAATCCGAAAGTGTTATTTCCCATATTTGCCGGTCGGTTTATTATTGTACAGACTCCGAGTATTGCCACCTGCGGAAGGTTTATTACAGGAGTAAACATCTCAACACCATAGTTTCCCAGGTTTGAAACTGTAAATGTAGCCGACGTACTATTGATCAATTCCGGATTAATGCTACCTCTTTTGCAGGCTTCGGCAGCCGATTTCAACTCTTTAGACAGTTTTACCAGATCCATATCACTTGCATCTCTGACTGAGGGTACCATAAGACCTCTTGGTGTATCAACGGCCAGTCCCAGATGTACCTTACTGAACGTTTTTATGCGATCTTCAAGAAAATGACTGTTAGCTTCAGGAAATTTACCCAGCGCTTTTATCACGCACCAGCATACCATATCGTTGAGTGTGATATCCTGCTGGCTTTTATCAGAAGCAAGCCTGATTTTAATTATTTGTCTTGCTTCCAGAAGAAAACGAACGTCAGCGCTCATATGATGTGTCAGTTGCGCAGCGTTTTGCAGAGATGAGTGCATGGCTTTTGCGATAAGCTTGCGTACATTGCTGAGTGGCTGTTCTGTGAAATCGCTTCCGGTTGTCTGAATGACTTTTGTATCTATGACATTATCAGGAATTCCCTTTTCAATATCCCGTGCTATTATCCTCCCGTTTGGTCCTGACCCTGACAGCTTGTTGTATGCAATACCTTTTTCATTAGCTATTTTTTTTGCCCTGGGTGAAATCCTGATTTTATTGTTCTCAGTTGTCTCTAGTGTCCTGATTGTTTTCATCGCCGTTAATTTTTCAGGTGTGGCAGAGGCTTTAATATCTGAAATAGCTTTAGCAGGAGCGGAAGCCGGATTGAATGAGTCTGTTGTTTCGTCATTCTTTCCAATCACTGCAACGTTAACCAGAACAGGCACTTCGGCGCCATCATTGAAAAAAATATCAAGCAGTATCCCTTCCTCCGGTGATTCGAGATCAAATGAAGCTTTGTCTGTTTCATAGGAAAAAAGGATATCTCCGACGGATACCGATTCCCCTTTATTCTTAAACCATTTGGTTATGATACATGTCTCGACCGATTGACCCTGCTTTGGCATTATTACTGCTGTTGCCATTTATAATTATATTTTTTGTAAATAAATTTAAGTTATTAATTACTGCGTTATTTACTCACTACTTTAAGGCATTGCCTGAATAGGTATTTTTAACGCTGCGGTTAATGGATTTGAGCATTTTGAAGAGGTAACTTGTTATTATAAGTAAACTAAACTATTTCAAGAACTTATTGATCTTACTATAAATCAATGATTACAAAAATAAAATAATTAACTTGTATTTACAAGTAAAAATATATATATTTACAAAGAATAGTTTGGAGTGCCTAAAGTTTACTGGTTTTAAAATAACTCTAGGCACTCTAGGCACTGTAAATTTATACACCTGCTAACTATCATAAATGGTAATTCCAAAAACAATACCACAGTATAGAAAGCTCTACGAAATTCTGAGAAAGCATATTTCGGAAGGAGTGTATAAGGAAGGTGATCTTTTACCATCTGAAAACGAGCTGTGTCAGCTTTATGGAATGACCCGTCCGACTGTACGGCAGTCGCTGAGTACACTGGCAAATGACGGGTATATAATTAAACATCAGGGCAAGGGGAGCATCGTTCATCATCTGCCCCGGGAGATCGGTATTCTTTCTGTATCCGGAACCACTTCAGCACTGGGTGACCGTAATCTGAAAACCAGGATAACTGTAAAACCAATTCTGATGAAATGGCCGCCTGATTTTATGTTTCCGCTGACTGAACTCGAAAAAGAATCTGGTTGCATATATATGGAAAGAGTAAGATATCTTGATGATGTTCCAATCTTTTATGACATAAGTTTTATTGCCAGTATAAATCTTCCCAGGATTACTTCACGCCAGTTTGAAAACAGGTCCCTTTTCCAGATACTCAGGGATCATTATCATATTGAAATAAAGGGAGGTGTTCAGAGGATAAAAGCAATTCCGGCAAATACGAAGATAAGCCGGCTTCTTCAAATGAAAAAAGAACAGCCGGTACTTCATCTGGAGAGGAAACTGGAGACCAATAATCCGGGTCTTTTTCTATATTCATCTATATTCTGTAACACTGAAAAATATTCAATTTTTGGCAGATTCTAGTCCTTTACGGAAACATTTTAATGAATTGTTTTTATTTACTTTGCTGATTCAGTTTATTATAAAATCTATTTAGGAAAAGCAATGAATTTTAAATTAAAACTTCTTAAAACCGGTCTGGTATCTTTAATCACGCTTTTCATGTTGAATCCATTATGCATTTCTCAGGTAAAAAATGGTGAAATGGAAATACATATACCTCCCGGCGAAAAAATATGGTCCGGGGTAATAAAAGATGGTCACAAAATGCCATATTCTGAAGGCTCCCGGTTCGACTTTTTTGCCAATAACGTGGAAAACCAGATTCAGCCTTTATTGCTTGGAAGCAAAGGTTTATGGGTTTGGAGCGAAGAACCGTTCGCTTTTGAAATCAGTGACAATAAAATCATAATCTCAAATGCAAAAGGTGAAATAAAATCAGGTCATTCCGGAAATTGTCTTGCCGATGCAAGAAAATATGCTTCAGAGACTTTTTTCCCTGCTTCCGGGAAGATGCCTGCTGAGCTTCTTTTTTCAAAACCTCAGTATAATACCTGGATTGAACTGACTTATAACCAGAATCAGGCAGATGTACTGAAGTATGCCCGGGCAATTATTGATAATGGTTTTGACCCCGGTGTAATAATGATAGATGATACATGGCAGGAGGACTATGGAGTCTGGAATTTTCATCCCGGACGATTTCCTAATCCGAAGCTTATGATGGATGAACTTCATGGAATGGGTTTTAAAGTGATGTTGTGGATGTGTCCGTTTGTGAGTGCCGATCAGGCCATAATAGTGCATAAAATATTGAAAAACAAAGGTTTTCTGATGATGAAAACCGATTCGAAACAGACATGGGAAGAAGCCACTGATCCGGCAATGATAAAATGGTGGAACGGTTATTCCGCAGTATTGGATTTTACAAATCCGGCAGCTGTTCAATGGTTCGACGGAGAACTTGACCGGTTGGTAAAAGATTTTGGTATCGATGGATTCAAGTTTGATGGGGGTGATATGAATTTTTATAATTCTGACGCACTTAGTATGATTCCTGCGACTCCTAACCGTCAATGCGAATTATACGCTCAATTTGGCCTTCGTTTTCCCTATAATGAATATCGTGCATGCTGGAAAATGGCGGGTCAGCCTCTGGCTCAGCGACTTCATGATAAAAATCACGCCTGGGAAGATGTTCAGAAACTAATCCCGCACATGATTGCGGAAGGACTGGCCGGATATACGTTCTCCTGCCCTGATATGATCGGCGGCGGAAATTGGGTGAGTTTTCTTGATAATAAAACCATGGACCAGGATTTAGTTGTTCGCTCAGCTCAGATCCATGCCCTTATGCCAATGATGCAATTTTCAGTCGCACCATGGAGGATACTAGATCCCGGACATCTTGATGCAGTTAAGAAAGCAGTGCAGATAAGAAAGAAATTTACTTCAAGAATTATGGAATTAGCCCAAAAATCGGCACAAACCGGAGAGTTGATAATAAGTCCGCTTGAATACTTTTTTCCGAATCAGGGTTTTGAGGATATAAAAGACCAGTTTATGCTGGGAAATACAATTCTGGTGGCACCTATGGACAAAAAAGAAACATCAAGAAAGATAGTTTTGCCAAAAGGTAAGTGGTTGTCTGACGATGATAAGTTATATAAAGGAGGAACTTCTTATACAATTGATGTTCCTTTATCGCGATTACCTTATTTTGTCCTTCAAAAATGAATCGTTCTTATCAGTGATTAGATCTGAATGCTTTATTTTTTTCAATATCCGATAAATCTGAACGGAATGAATATTCTTTGGTGCTGGAAGAATTTTGCTAATTTTATGTTTTATTAATTCCAGGAAAAATTTCATTTAACTACTAATAAAGAACAGCTATGAAAGATCAAAAAAGTACATGGTCGAGACGCCAGTTCCTCAATTCAGGTATCGCTGGTATTGCCGGTATGTTGATACTTCCCAAAATTGGTTCATCAACTGATTCATCCGCCAGATTAGTTCGAAATGCACCTGAAGGACAGGATATCAGGCTTGGGTTTATAGGTATGGGACAGCAATCGATGTTTTTGCTTAGCGGATTTCTGCAGATACCGGGAGTTAAAGTCCTGGCAGGTTGCGATGTTTATGGGATTAAACGCAAGCGATTTGAAAAAAGGGTAAAGGCCTTCTATACCAAAGCAGGGAAAGACGTAACAGTTGAAACTTATGAGAAATTTGAAGACATCTTAAACCGTAAAGATATTGACGCAGTTGTTATAGCTGTACCTGATCATTCACATGCCAGGATAGCCATTGCCGCTTGTAAAGCAGGAAAGGACGTTTATCTGGAAAAACCAATGACGTTTACTATAAAAGAGGGTCAGGAACTGAAAAAGGCTGTCAGGGAAAATAAAAGAATCTTCGGACTCGGAAGTCAGCAGAGATCTTCAGTTGAATTTCAACATGCTGTGAAACTTGTTCAGGAAGGGGCATTAGGAAAGATAACCAAGGTCAATGCATATGTTGGCGCTCCTCCGACTCCTTATAACCTTCCGGAAGAACCAATCCCTGCAGATCTGAACTGGGATCTATGGCTCGGATCACTTCCGAATCCTATACATTTCAATAATCAGCTCGATCCTCCGATAACACTCGAACCGGAACAGAATGAGAAGATCTGGGGTGCATGGCGCTGGTATAAAGAGATGGGTGGTGGATTCACAACAGACTGGGGAGCACATATGTTTGACATTGCACAATGGGGACTTGGCATGGATAAAAATGGTCCGGTTGAGGCATCTCCTATAGGTGACGGAACAGAATTTATGTCTTTTAAATATGCAAATGGCGCTGTTATGACATCGGAACCATTTGATAAGAAGTTGACAAAGGGGGTTAAATTCTGGGGCGAAAAAGGCTGGATAGAAGTATCAAGGGGATATTTTAAATCATCTGATGAAAAACTTGCACTTCCTGCTTCTGCAATGAAGGTAGAGGGACCCTATGAAACAAGAATTCCTCACCAGCTGAATTTTATTGAATCAGTGCGGATGAGGAAAGATCCGGTTGTTCCAGTTGAAATAGGGCACAGCAGCTGTACCGTTTGTAATCTTGGAAACATTGCATGCTCACTGAAGCGGACCGTAAAATGGAACCCTGCAACTGAAATATTTATAGATGATACGGATGGTGCCGCAACAAAACTGATGCATTACGAGTACAGAAAAGGGTATAAACTGGTTTAGTAGAATACCCTAGCCTAGCTATAAGATTACCCCCTTTCTTATTTCCCCCAAGGGGGAAAAGGTGGTTTCACTGGGGGTGTTGAAAAAGTCAAAG
>PMIL01000358.1:0-193 GCA_003157075.1 Bacteroidales bacterium
GCCAGAGCCTGGTCAAGGGCTTCTTTCGCTTTATCCAGGCTCCCCTGGTCAATGAAGCTTAAGGCACTGGTAACCTTACCTTTTTGTGCCATAACACTAAATGAGATACTAACAGCTGCTATCAGCAATAAAACCTTTTTCATGATTATTAATTTAATTTAATTGTCTCTAAAAATTTCCCAAATTTATAATA
>PMIL01000358.1:314-5188 GCA_003157075.1 Bacteroidales bacterium
GTTTGTGATTCTGTAACCATCTATATCAGATCTCTTTCCATAACCTTTTTCTGAAACTACAAGAATATCTTTCTCTTTGTTTTCAACTGTTATCATGCCGACCACAATATCATCCTTTTCACTGGCAAGCCTGATGCCCCTGACTCCTGATGCTGTCCGGCCCATCGGTCTTACTGATGCTTCAGGAAAACGTATGGCACGGCCCGATTTAACAGCAAGCATAATATGATGCTGTCCGTTAGTCATTCTTGCCTCAAGCAGTTCATCACCGTCCCTGACCGTAATAGCATTTACCCCGTTAACCCTGGGCCTTGAATATGCTTCGAGGGATGTTTTCTTTATTATTCCTTTCGTTGTGCAGAGAACAATGAAATTATTGTTGATGTATTCTTCATCATTCAGATCCTTGACATTTATGAATGCCCTGACATTATCCTCTGGTTCAATATTTATAAGATTCTGCATTGCTCTTCCTTTTGAAGTCCTTGAACCTTCTGGAATTGCGTAAACCTTAAGCCAGTAGCATTTACCGTTTCTTGTGAAAAAAAGCATTGTATTATGCATGGTAGCAATATACAGGTGCTCAATGAAATCCTCATCCCTGGTTGCACCGCCTTTGGCACCCGTACCGCCCCGGTTTTGTCTCCTGAATTCGGTCAGAGGTGTTCTCTTAATATATCCCATATGAGAAATAGTTATAACCATTTCGTCATCGGCATAAAAATCTTCAGGATTAAACTCTTCAGCATTAGGTATTATTAAGGTGCGTCGTTTATCACCATATTTCTCTTTTATTTCCAGAAGTTCTTCCTTGATTATTTTCATCTGAAGATCAACACTAGCCAGGATACTCTTCAGATAATCAATTAATTCCATTACCTCTTTGTATTCCGCTCTTAATTTCTCCTGTTCAAGACCTGTAAGCTGGCGAAGACGCATTTCAACGATGGCTCTTGATTGTATTTCAGAGAGAGCAAACCGTTCCATGAGTCTCTCTCTTGCCATATCAGGCGTCTGGGATCCACGAATTATTGCAATTACTTCATCAATATTGTCACTGGCGATAATCAATCCTTCAAGAATATGAGCCCGTTTTTCAGCCTGATCGAGATCGAACTTGGTTCTTCTTATAACTACCTCGTGACGGTGATTTACGAAATAATGTATTAAATCCTTGGTATTTAATGTCTTGGGACGACCTTTGACCAGTGCGATGTTGTTAACGCTGAATGAAGTTTGTAGCCCTGAAAACTTGTAAAGGTTATTAAGAACAACATTTGCGCTCGCATCTTTCTTAAGAATGATAACAATACGCATACCATTCCTGTCAGATTCATCATTAATATAGGAAATCCCCTCAAGTTTCTTTTCATTGATCAGATCAGCAATTTTCCGGATCATCTCGGCCTTATTGACCATGTACGGAATCTCATTAACAATAATGCATTCTCTTCCGGAATGTGTTATTTCAATTTCTGTCTTACCTCTTACAACTACCCGGCCTCTGCCTGTTTCAAGTGCGTCCCTGATTCCCTGTTCTCCATAAATAATTCCTCCTGTAGGAAAATCCGGACCTTTTATGAAATGCAGAATTTCTTCTGATGTAATGTCATTATTGTCAATATAGGCTATTGTTGCATCAATAACTTCTGAAAGGTTATGAGGTGGCATATTTGTCGCCATTCCGACTGCAATACCGGAAGCTCCGTTTACCAGGAGTTGGGGTATCCTTGTTGGCATAACGGAAGGTTCGGTGAGTGAATCATCAAAGTTTGGATGGAAATCAACTGTGTCTTTTTCAATATCTGCCAGAATTTCCTCTGCGATTTTTTTGAGGCGGGCTTCGGTGTATCGCATAGCAGCCGGACTATCACCGTCAACGGAGCCAAAGTTGCCCTGTCCGTCAACCAGAGGATATCTTAAAGACCACTCCTGGGCCATTCTTACCATCGCTTCATAAACAGATGAGTCACCATGTGGATGGAATTTTCCAAGCACCTCTCCCACAATTCTTGCCGACTTCTTATATGGTTTGTTAGAAAGGACTCCAAGTTCAGACATTCCAAAAAGCACCCTGCGATGGACTGGTTTAAGACCATCTCTCACATCAGGTAATGCTCTCTGCACAATAACAGACATAGAGTAGTCGATATATGCAGACTTCATCTCTTCCTCGATATTTACCTTTATGATTCTCTCACGCTCTGACATAACAGATTATTAATTAAGTATTTAAAATAAAACCCTTAACTCAGGGTTTCGAATTACGAAAGTAATCAATTTTTGGTTACTTTTAAGCTTATGCAATGGTGAATTTTTAACATTCGTTGTTCATAAATGGGCACGAAAATTGTCATATAGATATTATGCATAATTTAACTTTGAAATTGTAGTTATGCGTACTTTTGTCAAAAATAATCTGACAGAATGTCGGATTAGATTTAGTAAATTTGCAATTGATAAAATAAAATATGGATTCACAATTTTCACAAAGGGTTAAAGACATACTGGGTTATTCCAAGGAGGAGGCTATACGGCTGGGTAACAGCCATATAAGTCCTGAACACTTATTCCTTGGCATTCTCAGGGATGGAGAGAGTGTGGCAATTGAGATCCTGATGAACCAGGGAATAGACCTGATGGTTCTTAAAGGATCTCTTGAGAAGAGCATAAAGGTTGAAAGCCCGGTACCTGTGGCTGATCATGAGGTAATTCCACTCCTGAGAAGCACAGAACGAATACTTAAACTTGTATATCTTGAGGCTAAAGCTCTCAAAAGCAGTACTATAGATACCGAACATCTTCTTCTTGCTATTCTTAAAGATGAAAATGCTCTGGTAACAAGGTTTCTTTCTGAACTGGATGTTGATTATCAGTCAGTCAGGAAAATGGTTGAAACGGAATCACCAACTTCAAAAGCAGATTATCCAAGAGATGAGGATGATGAAGGTCAGAGTTTTAGCGGTCCTGGAAAAGGACAGGGCTCCTCTCCTGCTTCTGCCAAGTCTTCTTCCGATACTCCTGTTCTGGATAATTTCGGGATCGATCTTACCAAAGCCGCAGAAGAGGGCCGGCTGGATCCTGTTGTCGGACGTGAGAGAGAGATTGAACGTCTGGCTCAGATATTATCAAGAAGAAAGAAAAATAATCCTGTTCTCATCGGAGAACCTGGTGTCGGGAAATCTGCCATTGCAGAAGGTCTTGCCTTAAGAATTATCAAAAAAAATGTCTCCAGAGTATTATTTAATAAACGAGTTGTAGCTCTCGATCTCGCTTCAATTGTTGCAGGTACAAAGTATCGTGGCCAGTTTGAGGAAAGAATGAAAGCAATTCTGAATGAGCTTTCTAAGAATGACAATATCATTCTCTTTATCGATGAGATTCATACAATTGTAGGTGCAGGCGGAGCAACAGGCTCCCTCGATGCAGCAAATATGCTAAAGCCTGCCCTGGCCAGAGGTGAAATTCAATGCATCGGTGCTACCACTCTCGATGAATATCGTCAGCATATTGAGAAAGACGGTGCCCTTGAGAGAAGATTCCAGAAGGTAATTGTTGAACCTACCTCAATTGAAGAGACTATTCATATTCTGCATAATATAAAAGAGAGATATGAAGAACATCATAATGTCATCTACACTGATGATGCTATTGATGCTTGCGTGAAACTTACAAACCGTTATATTTCTGACAGGCACCTGCCTGACAAGGCAATCGACGCTCTTGATGAATCTGGTTCCCGCGTTCATATTTCAAATATTGTTGTTCCGGAGAAAATCCTTTCACTCGAAAAACAGCTTGAGGATACCAAGAAGGAAAAAATGCTGGCCGTTAAGAACCAGAATTTCGAAAAAGCTGCCAGCTTCCGCGATCGTGAAAAGGATCTGCTTGATCTTATAGACCAGGAGAAGAAAAAATGGGAAAAAGAATTAGCTGTTAACCGCGAAACTGTCGACGCAGACAAGGTCGCAGAAGTTGTGGCAATGATGACAGGAGTTCCGGTTCAGAGGATCGCCCAGACCGAAGGAACACGCTTGCTGAATATGGCTGATGAGCTGAAAGGAAGTGTGATTGGTCAGGATGAAGCCATACTGAAAGTTGTTAAATCTATACAACGTAACAGAGCAGGACTGAAAGATCCGAATAAGCCAATCGGAACATTCATATTCCTTGGTCCTACCGGTGTTGGTAAAACACAGCTTGCAAAGGTTCTTGCCAAATTCCTCTTCGATACAACTGATAATCTGGTAAGGATAGATATGAGTGAGTATATGGAAAAATTTTCCGTATCACGTCTTGTCGGTGCACCTCCAGGATATGTGGGTTATGAAGAGGGCGGCCAGCTAACAGAGAAGGTACGCAGAAAACCATATTCAGTCGTACTGATGGATGAGATCGAAAAAGCTCATCCCGATGTCTTCCATATAATGCTGCAGGTGCTTGACGAGGGTCAGCTGACTGACAGCCTTGGCAGGCGGGTTGATTTCAGAAATACTATTGTTATTCTGACTTCAAATATCGGAACCAGGCAAATCAACGAGTTTGGCACAGGAATGGGTTTTGAGACAAATGCCAAAAAGGCTACCAGGGATGAACAGACTAAAAGCATACTGCAAAAAGCCCTGCAAAAAACATTTGCCCCTGAGTTCCTGAACAGAATTGATGATGTAATAATGTTCAATTCNNGCTCGTCCGCTTAAACGTGCAATTCAGAAATATCTTGAGGATCCTATGGCTGAAGTACTTATCAAGGCAAACCTTAAAGAGGGCGATATCATTAATGTTGGGTTCAATAGCGCCAAGTCTGAAATCAAGATTAAGATTCATAAGAAACAGATCGAGCTTCCTGAAAAACTGGATACTCCGACTTCATA
>PMIL01000258.1 GCA_003157075.1 Bacteroidales bacterium
CTGGGTGATTCTGAACGACAGGTGGCAGAAAAGTTTGGAGAAGCTGCAAAAACTTATGAAAACAATCCAACAGCTCTTCATCTGAGAGCTATGAACATGCTATATGAAGGACTGAAGACCAACTCCACGATAGTGATTGTTCCAAGCTCGGCACTTGAGACCATGCAGTTGGGAGGACTGGCCGGGATGACATCACTGACCATGGGATTGAATAAGGAACGGGAAGAAAAAGAGAAGGAAAATAAGGCAGGGAAATAAGTCTTGCAGGTCTTGTTCCTCCCGCCGAGGTGGGAGAGTATGCTCGCCATTCCGTACAACGGAATGGCGGCACTTGTCATTGATTAAGTGAACGACTTAAATGAAAAGCCTTTAATGAGATAATACAGATCAAACTAAAATGATTAAAAGGATAATAAGAAGAAGAACAGCACCGCCACCAATAAAAACAACGCTGCCGTGTCTCGGATTATCTCTGTACGTTCCATCATGATCTCTTCTCCTCCGTCCATGTTCCTCCTGGACAACAACAGTCTGCTGTGATTTATCCAGGCCTCTGAATTCTTCGGAACGCTTAACTAAATTGTTTATCTCTTCGTCAGACATTTTATATTCCTTTTTGGCAGGAATAACCGGCTTCTCTGATTTAGATTTTGAATCAGGAGTAATTGAAAAAGCGCATAGCGAAAAAATTACAAAGAGTGCAAAGAGCATAATTTTTTTCATTTTGTGATTTTTTAAATTAAGTTGATATAATTAATAACCCAAAGGTAATTTAGAAGGCGTTTAACACTATTACACAATTATTTAAATAAGTTACATGATTCGCACCTTCACATGCTGAATAAACCAGATAAGAGTACAAAAACCGGACATGCTGACTATGCCGGGCTGTGCTGATAAAGATTAATATAAATAAATAGAGCTGGTATTTATATAAAAAACGGTGCTTGAAAGCACCGTTTTTAATTATCCAATGACCTTGCAATCATTATTTCTTTTTAGTTGTTGTAGTAGTTGTTGTTTTGACAACCTTTGTCTCTTTTACTTCAGTTTTTGGAACCATTTTGTGGAGATATTTTCCATCTTTATCATATACAAGAGTCTCAGTTGTAGTACCATTGGCAACAACTACTTCATATTTAACAGTACCATTTACTGTAACTTTTGTTGCTCCTGTAATAGTATAACCGACAAAATCTTTAGCAATATTGTCTGTTATGTCTTTCTGGAGATCTGCTGCCTTGAGCGTAGTAGTGGTAACCTTATCTTTGGTTACGGTGGTTTTGGTAGCCTGTCCACTGACAACCAGAACAGCCATTACCATTGTTAGAACTAATAAAACTTTTTTCATAATAAACATAATATTTAGTTTAAAAACTTCAAATTCCTGTTTGAGTTTGTCTGTCAGTTCAGACTAAATTTTACTTATTGATTTTTAGATTTAGAATAAATTTATTTCCAAAGGTATGTCTTCAAACTCTTATAAGAGTTACAGAATCTTGAAAATAAGTTACATCATTCACATGTTTTCAGGAATGATGTATTATATAAGAACAAGTGACGAAGACCAATGTTGTCCCAGGAAAATTGACCCATAATTGCATTCCCTGCATCATGTCTTTCTATGCTTTTACGTTACATATATAATATTTCACCCAGGTGCTTATAATTGGACGAAATAATTTTAAAAACTCAGTGGAGTATTTAAAATGGAAACCGGCAACCGGCGACGGGTATATACTCGCCTCCCTCAACCCTCTCTCTTTCCTGCAATCTAAAATTGTGTGGTTTTGCCCCACACCATAGTTACTTTTTTGTCTTGATAAAAAAAACAACCAAAAAAATGGCTGCAAATATCGGACACAGACAGGTTTTAAATATATTATTTTATATTTATGCTTTAATCCCCGGATAAAAATGGGGCTTAACAGCTAACCTTAACTTAAAATGATATTATGAAAAAGAAGATCCTTACCTCGTTTGTTTTTATATGCCTGACTCTGGTTTTGTCAGCTCAATCATCTCCATCAGAGAGAACACCTGAATTCAGCTTTGGAATCCTGGGAGGATTAAATATGCCGCGACTTAGCGGAGGCAGCGGCAATGAAATGAGCCGTGATTATACTTCACGTTCAGGTGAAGCTTTTGGGCTTACTGTTTCAAAGAACCTGGGTTCAAACTTTGGCTTGCGAGTTGATCTGTTATATTCGAGCGAAGGGGGTAAAAGGAATGGCGTACAAGCTATAGATGCTTCCACTATAAATCCCCTGGCTCCTGCCGGAACATATTTCTATGCTGATTTCAATAATGAAAGCATCTTGAATTATCTTGAAATCCCGGTCATGTTAAAATATACCATTCCGGTAAGTAAGTCATCAAAGCTTTATGCAAATTTTGGCCCCTGCATCGGATTCTTGTTAAATGCCACACAGAAGACCAGCGGATCAAGTATTATTTATGCAGATCGGGAGGAGACTACGATGATAGTTCCTGTTGCTCAGTCGTTTAATGCCAGCACGGATGTCAAAAGCAGCATAAATCACAATAATTTTGCATTGACAGGAGGTATCGGATTTGCACAAAGAGCTTTTTCCGGTGCAGTTTTTATTGATTTTCGCGGAGCTTACGGGTTGACCGTTATTCAGAATGATAAAAAAAACGGTAGCAGCCATAATGGTAATTTATTAATAGATCTCGGATATTCTCTCCCTTTTTAATGTTTTGACGGTATACAGAATCTCAGGCCGGATTGTATCGGGATTTCATGCCGCAGGCTTAACTCGGTTGATATAATCTAATTATGTTCATTTGCCTTCGGACTTCAGCCGACATAGTTGGCTATGTCCGACCAGGTCGGAGTGCCCGCAAATAACTGCTTATGGTTCTGCTGATGCGGATTGTGATTTGTGCTTTTGCTCAGTTCTTATGTTCGTCCAAAAGAGATAATGGCGGGAGGGCGAGATATTATTAGATGTGAATTATGCAACTAATTAATCTATTTGTATAACACTTACCAGAATTACCGGACTTACCTTTGTTCCGAAAAGGTTTTTTTGATTCAATCCGGGTGCGAAAGCCGGAGTATTTGATTTTCAATATTAATTTGAATTATTAATAATTAAATTCTAAAACAATGGCACATCCGGAATTTCAGGTCTCATCTGGCAAAGATGACAAGTTCTACTTTAATCTGACTGCTGGGAATGGTCAGGTTATCCTTTCAAGTCAGGGATACAAAGGCAAAGAAGGTTGCGAAAATGGAATCGCAAGTGTTAAGAAGAATTCTTCGAATAAGAAGCATTTCGAGCGCAAAGATTCCAAAGGGGGTCAGTATTATTTTGTTCTTAAAGCGGCCAACAGCAAGGTTATTGGCAAGAGCCAGATGTACAAATCCAACGAATCATCGGAAAACGGCATTCAATCTATTAAGACTAATGCCCGGAAGGCAAAAGTTCATTACATGTAAACAACTTGTTGTCACATCCAGCCAAGCTGGTGACTTTAATCATAGATGATCGTCTTGCAGGTCAATAATTTAGTGAACGACTTGCATCTGCCAGTTGGCGGACAGCTTGCATGATAATGACAAAAGGGAGCTAATTATCCGTATTTTTATGTAACTTTATTATAGTTCTAATCTCCAACAGCACCATGGGTAGTTATGCAAACAAACATCTCATAAAAGACGAAACGGTGGTCTTTGAAACGAGACTGCACGGCGTTATTTTCTTTACGCTTAGGTCTCTGTTCACTCTTACAATTGCTGCCTTGCTGGAAAGGCGGCTTTCTGAATATGTAATCACAAACCGGAGAATAATCATTAAAAGAGGCTTCATTGCAAGAGACATCTTTGAGATGAATCTCTCAAAGATCGAAAGCGTGAATGTTGACCAGTCAGTGATGGGACGCATCCTCAATTACGGGTCTGTGACAATCATCGGAACGGGCGGCACAAGGGAAACATTTCAAAATATTTCAAAGCCTCTTGAATTCAGAAAAGCGTTCCAGGAACTCTGCTGACAAGAGCCTATTCTCCCCTTCTTATTCTCACCACTTGATCCTTTCTTCGCCTCATCTTAACATTCTTCATAAGATATTCAATCCCGGGTGGCACCACTTCTTTAAACCACAAATCCCTCAAGATCTGTGATCTGCGGGGCTTTTCAGAGCCAAAATTATCCGGGAGCAGGAAAAGGTCTGTAAGTTTCGTATTATCATTAGCGAAAACTCTAAACAACATCATAGTAACTCACCTAAATGTTTATAATTGGACGAAATAATTTT
>PMIL01000088.1 GCA_003157075.1 Bacteroidales bacterium
TGAAGTATAATTGCCTTCAGCTTTGCAGTAAAGTATATCAGCAGGATTAATAAAAAGAGTGCCCGTACGCGTATTTACGCGTATTCTGGGTATCCTCTCATGCGACTCAGGAATTTTGGATGTATGGTCTGAGGCTTTGTCAGACTTATTTTCATCAAGATATCTCTGCAGACACTGTTTTAATTCCTTCCTGTTGACCGGTTTCAAAAGGTAGTCAAAGGCCTGGTTTTTAATTGCTTTTATAGCAAACTGATCATATGCTGTCACAAATACGATCTTTTGTGCGTAAGCACTGGCAGGCAATTCCTGAATAAATGTAAAGCCATCTTTCCCAGGCATTTTAATATCAAGAAATATAATTTCCGGTTCAAACCGGTTCAGTTCATTGTAGGCTGAATCAACTGACTGAGCCGATCTGATATCATCGAATAGAAGAGTTTCCTCCAGAAGCTTATTTAATAATATTCTGGCATTCTCCTCATCATCAACGATTAAGGCTCTCAACTTTTGTTCCATACATCAGGCAGGTTAGACTTTTCAGGTTAAATGTACGAAAAGATATCATATGTTAAATATCTCTTTCTAAATTTTTTTAGTCCTGGTCAGTATCCCATTTTGTATCGAGGTTTGTATACCCGGATGAGTGATTTATAGTTTTTTTCTCTCGTTGAATAATCATATTTTTGTTAAGTCAAAAAAACTAAAATAATTCTTTATGAACATTGATATAAATCAAAGAGCTGCCGATAACATTCGAATCCTGTCAATGACAATGGTTGAAAAATCAAAATCAGGGCATCCGGGCGGTGCAATGGGGGGTGCCGATTTTATTCATATTCTTTTCTCGGAATTTCTGAATTTTGATCCTAAGGATCCTACCTGGATTAACAGGGATCGTTTTTTTCTCGATCCGGGTCATATGTCAGCAATGCTCTACTCTGTCCTTACACTTACAGGGCGTTTTACTATTGAAGAGCTTAAATACTTCAGACAGTGGGGCAGCCATACGCCAGGCCATCCCGAGCTCGATTTAACGAAAGGAATTGAGAACACCTCTGGCCCTCTTGGCCAGGGACATACAATGGCTGTAGGCGCTGCGATTGCTGAAAGATTTCTTACAGCCCGATTTGGTGAACTTTTTGCGCATAAAATATTTACCTATATATCAGATGGAGGAGTCCAGGAAGAGATATCACAGGGTGCAGGCCGTCTCGCCGGATTCCTGGGCCTGAATAATCTGATAATGTTTTACGATTCGAATGATATCCAGCTGTCGACTGAAACCAATGCAGTTACAAGCGAAGATACCGGCATGAAATATACAGCATGGGGCTGGAATGTAATTAAAATTGACGGAAATGATCAGAGCCAGATCAGAAAGGCGCTTTCCTTGGCTGTCAGTGAAAAGAATAAACCCACAATAATCATCGGCAAAACGATCATGGGTAAGGGACTTCTTGATAATGAGGGTAATAGCTTTGAAAGAAAAACATCCACGCACGGAATGCCCGTAAGTGAAGCCGGTGGATCTTTCGAGAAATCTCTTATAAATCTCGGAGCTGATGTGTCCGATCCATTTCAGGTCTTTGAAGATGTAAAAGATCATTATAAAGTTGTACTTGAGAATAAAACAAAATCTGCCGACGGATGGAAAAAGGCTAAAGACGAATGGGCCTCTGAAAACCATGACCTGGATAGAAAACTTCATGCTTTCTATTCCGGAGAATTGCCTGAAATTGACTTCAGGGCAATCGTTCAGAAAGAAGGATCTGCTACACGTGTCGCATCAGCCACAGTTCTCGGTTTGCTGGCAAAAAAAATTGAAAACATGGTAGTTGCCTCTGCCGATCTTTCAAACTCTGATAAGACAGACGGTTTTCTGAAAAACACCCATGCTTTTAAAAGGGGTGATTTCACAGGAGCTTTTCTTCAGGCCGGAGTTTCAGAACTCACAATGGCTGCAGTTATGAACGGCATGGCGCTCCATGGCGGTATCATACCTGCATGCGGAACATTCTTTGTTTTTTCAGACTATATGAAACCGGCCGTCAGGCTCGCCTGCCTAATGGGATTACCGGTTAAATACATCTGGTCACACGACGCTTTCCGAGTGGGAGAAGATGGTCCTACTCATCAACCTGTTGAACAAGAAGCTCAGATACGGCTGATGGAACATATTAAAAACCATCATGGAGAAAATAGTATGGTTGTTTTACGACCGGCGGATTCAGCTGAGACAACAATTGCATGGAAAATGGCCCTCGAAAATAAAAAAACGCCTACAGCACTGATCCTCTCAAGACAGAATATAAAAGACCTTCCCTCAGAAGGGAACAATAGATTTACAGATGCCCAGAATGCTGAAAAAGGTGCATATATAGTACATGATTGTATCGGTGACCCGGATGTTATCCTTATAGCAAGCGGGTCGGAAGTAGCCACTCTTTTTGAAGGAGCACATTTATTGGAAAATGATAAACTTAAAATCAGAATTGTTTCTGCCCCTTCAGAAGGTTTATTCAGGAATCAGCCGGAGAGCTATAAACTGGCTGTCATACCTCAGGATATCCCAATATTTGGACTGACAGCAGGACTATCAGTTACTCTTCAGGGCCTGGTTGGCCCCAGGGGAGTTATCTGGGGAATGAACAGTTTTGGATATTCCGCACCTTATAAAATACTGGACGAAAAACTGGGATTTACGGGTGATAACGTATACAAACGTGTAAAAGAGTATCTGGCTATTGATAAAGGATAATGGTTATTCAAGACAAAAGCATTTAATCCTTTTTCTTTTCTTCCACTTTTATCTTTTTACTTTTATCTTTTATCTTATAGTTATGAATTCGGAAATTTTTTCCAGCAGGCTTTTTTTGTTGATCGGTTTACTGAGATATCCATCACAACCNNTTCAATAGCTTCCCTCCCATTTGACGCATGCAGGATATCAGCACTTGTCTCTCTTATAAGCAATGCATTGAGATAAAAGAAATTTGTCTCATCATCTTCAGCAACCAGTATCTGAGATTCCGGTTTTACCTGTTTAAATTCTTTATCATTGTTAACAGGAGCAGATCCTTTATTTATACTAATTACAGGGATGGAGAGATAAAAACAGGATCCGGCTCCCCACTCTGATTCCAGATTTATCTTTCCGCCGATTGCTTCGGACATTCCTTTTGCAATGGATAATCCCAGTCCGCTTCCTTCTGAAACTTTATAGCGGCTATGACTATCTTTTGCAAACATTTCAAAAATTGAATTAAAAGAATCTGTGTTTATTCCGCTTCCAGTATCCCGGACATGGAATTCAAGTAACTCATCCTTAAGAGAGAAACCAAAATGAATACTGCCTGTTTCAGTAAATTTAATCGCATTATCCAGAAAGTGAGAAAGAATTTTCTGGCATATTTCCGGATCTGAATTGATAACAATATCCTCATTTTTTTCCGGAATATCCAGAAATAATTGCAGGTTCCTTGTTAAACAGGCAGGCTCAAAAGTATTAACAAGTCTTTTCAGCACCTGGAAAGGTACAAAATCCTTTTTATTTACAGAAAGACTTCCTGAAGTTATAAGGGAAATATCCATATAATTTGTAATGGTATTCAGCAACCTGTTACTGCTTTCAAAAAGCATCGCCATGGAATCTTTCTTTTCCTCTTCAGACAAACCCTGAAGAGAAATTATTTCAGCAAAACCCAGTATTCCGTTAAGTGGTGTACGCACTTCATGCGATATATTATTAAGGAATTCGGTCTTTAGCTTATCACTGGCTTCAGCTTTTTCCTTTGCAAGTTTAAGAGCTTCAGTTGCATTTCTTCGATCGGTGATATCGTGCAAACTACCTATGATTTTGGCAGGGTTTCCTTTTGTATCAAAGACAAGCTTCGCTGAGATAGCACACGGTACAGAGGTCCCATCGTTGTTTTTAAGTGTGATTTCAAAATCAGTAACAGTACCTTTATTCTTTAATTCTGTCAAAATAGCTTGTCTCTCAATGGGATCAGAATAAAAATCGAACATCGATTTCCCGACAAGATCATCCATATTATATTGACCTTTAGACAGGATCAGGATAGAAGGACTAACTTCAAGGATAGTACCGTCGACTAATGTCTCATAATATACGTCCTGTACATTTTCAAAAATTCCACGATATTTTTCTTCGCTTACTCTCAATGCTATCTCAGCTTTTTTTCTTTCGGTTATATCAGTAATTGTTCCTATATAGCCAACAATCCTGTCATCTTTCGATTCAGTAACTGCATTTCCCATCACCCAAACAATACTGCCATCAGTTCTGACAAAACGGTATTCAGCAACTGAAGGCTTTTTTAATTGAACATCCGAGTACCATTTTTCCACCAGCTGTGCCCTGTCTTCAGGGTGTACGGCATTAAGCCATCCAAATCCCAAAGATTCTTCAAAAGTTAAACCTGATAGATGAAGCCATTCAGGATTAACATAAGTAGTATAACCATCAAGCCTGGTTCTGAATATACCAACAGGAGAGACCTGGGATAATGTTTGAAAAAGCTGCTGGCTTTCCCTCAATGCCTCTTCAATGTATTTCCGTTGAGTGATATCAGTTATAAATCCTTCCAGATATTCAAGTTCACCACCCTTAAGGAAAATTCCTTCTCCTTTTTCCCAAACCCAGCGGGTTTCTCCAGATCGAGTTATTATTCTGTATACGATTTCATAATGTTCCTTTTTTGCTACTGCTTTCTGAACTGCTGACCAGACGTTTTCCCTATCCTCATTATAAATAAGGTCATTATAAGACAATTCACTATTATGCAGCAGTTCTTTCGGTGAATAACCTGTCAGCTCACTTGCTCCTTCACTGAGATATTCCATAGTAAATTGTCTGTCATTTCTGCATTTATAAACCAATCCCTGCAGATGACTAATAAGCGCATTTACTAACCTGTGTGTTTCTTTTAATTCCTCTTCGGCTTTTTTGCGTTCCGTAATATCCAGAACAGTAATGGTCACTCCTTTGGAATTATCCTTCTTATCAAGAGGTGCCAAACTAAGGATAATATCCAGGATTCTTCCGTCCTTGTGTTTAAACTTCGTTTCAACCCTTCCGAATCCCCTCTCTGAGATCTGGTGATATTCCTCCTTACCTGCTTTACTGAACTCATTAGCTGATGAATACAGTATCTCAGTAGATTTTCCAATTAATTCGCTTCTTTTATATCCGGTCAAATCGCAGAAAAAATCATTTACCTCAATAATCACTCTTTCCACCACAAGACCAATTCCCACCGGAGCTACGCTGAATATACTCTGGAGTTTTTCCTCGTTGTCCCTGAGCAGTAACTCTGAAGCCCTTTTTTCCTTATTTATCTGTACCTGTTCAAGGGCCTCTTTTACTGCAAAAGGCAGCCTTGTCATATGCTCTTTAATAACATAATCCTGTGCCCCTGCCTTAATACATTCAACAGCAGTCTCTTCATTAACTGATCCGGTATAGAGTATGAACGGGATATCCGGATCGTATTCTTTAGACACTTGCAATGCCTGAAGCCCGTTAAAAGCCGGCATCATATAATCAGATATTATAACGTCGGGATTGAATTCCTTCAGAGCATTCTCAAGATCAGCCCTGGTACATACAGTAATAAAATCAAATTTAAATTTCTCCTTTCTGAGTTCAAGAATTGCCAGATCTACATCTGATGGGACATCCTCTACAAACAGTATTTTTAATTGGTTCTTTTGAATCATTTTATAAGGTTTTTTATATCCGGCAGCTGATTCATTAACAGCCAGTACAAACCAATGTCCCTTACTGACCCAATAAATTTATCAAAATCCACAGGTTTTACTATATAACTGTTTACACCAAGCCTGTAACTCTCAACCATATCTTTTTCCTCATGAGATGAGGTCAGAACCACCACAGGAATAAGTTTTGTCACAGCGTTTCCTTTAATGATCTTAAGAACTTCAAGTCCGTCCACCTTAGGTAATTTTAGATCGAGCAATATCAGTTTCGGAATATTTAAACGGTCACGGTAATTATAGGGATTGCGGGCAAAAATATAATCAAGTGCTTCTTCCCCGTCACAAACTCTGACAATATTATTTGCAAGTTTGTTTTTCGTGAAAGCCCTCATGGCAAGCTCCGCATCGTTTGGATTGTCTTCTACCAGAAGAATTTCAATTTCATGATTTGCCTGGCCCATTTGTAGATCATTTTTTGCTTCCATAAAATCATATCATTGATTGCATAATGTTCTTATTTCCACATAATAAAGACAAAGATATGAATTAAATCGATGTTATTCATATACATGAAGTTCCGGGCATACCGCAATCAGCTATTCGGATTCAGGCAGACTAAAATAAAACGTTGCACCCCTTCCCTCTTTGCTCTCAGCCCAGACTTTCCCACCATGCCTGTGAATTATACGCTGGACAATAGCCAGGCCTACACCAGTACCTTCAAATTCATTTGCTTTATGCAAACGCTGGAAAACTCCGAATAATTTATGGGAATATTCAGGGTTAAAGCCTACGCCATTGTCACTTATGTAATAGACATTATACTTATTTTCCCTGTAACCACTAATTTTGATTTCCGGTTTCATTTTTAACGAGGAAAATTTGATAGCATTGGAAATCAGGTTTATCCAAACCTGCTTTATAAATATAGGATCGGCAAAGCAAACAGGCAATGGATCAATTGTAAATTCGAGTTTTTCCTGTATCTCGGGAGAAGCAGCTTCATTCAGCATCGACATTGCCATCTTTGTCATATCAATGATGGATTTTTTATTCTCACTTCGTGTAACCCTTGAAAGNNCGTAGCGGCGCTCTAAGATCATGTGATACAGAGTAGGCAAATGACTGGAGTTCTTTATTGGCCTCTTCAAGTTGAAAAGTGCGTTCCATTACCCTTTTTTCCAATTCCACATTTAGCAGATTGATCTTATCTTCTGATCTTTTTTTCTCAGTGATATCGATGACGGTGGTAATAAAGTAAAGTGGCGTTCCATCAGGATCTAGTTGAAGTGTAGTGGATATATCAACCCAAATGATCTCATTATTTATATTGAGATATCTTTTTTCCCAACGTGCGGTTTTTTTATCTCCATTAAGAATAGATTTGGTTATTTCATCATTTTTTGCAATATCAGCCGGAAAGGTGAATTTACGCCAATTCATATTCTTAATCTCTTTTTTGGAGTATCCCAATAATTTACAAAATGCCTTATTAAGATGAACTGTTCCATCAAGAGATGTCAGAGATTTACCTACGGGAGCATCTTCGAAGAGGCTTTTAAATTTCTCTTCACTGAGACGAAGTTCCTCTGAATTACGAAGGATTAATTCTTCTGATTGTCTACGGTCCTCTTCTACTCCGATTGCTGATGCGACTATTTCCATTAAACGCAATTCAGTTTTCTTTGGAATGATATCTCGCTGAAATACCACACACAATGAACCAATGTTTTTATTGTTGAATTTAACGGCTTTACCAATATATGTTTTCAATTGGTAAAGGCCAACATTCGGATCAGTCTGCAAATAGTGTGAGGTCTGGAGATTTCTGATGACAATTGTAGTTTCTCCGGTGGACTTGATAACATCACTGCATAAATGTCCCTTAGGATTATCCATTGATTTATAACCGGGTGGTGTATTCCATTGCCCCAGAGAACATAGCATATCGTTTTGGAGACAGTTATAGAGAGAACAAGTTCCCCCCAATAACTCACCACACAAGGCAACAAGCAGGTTGATATTAACAAGAGAATCCGCGCCAAATTTGAGAAAACAATCATTAAGATTTACAAGCCATTCCTCCGATTGTTTTAATTCTGTGATATCATGCCAAACACCCAATACTGAAGTAATATTACCTGAACAATCGTATTCTGGAGTTAATCTCAAGTCCAGCCAGATTGATCCTTCTGAATTTTGCAATTTAAACTGGTCGTTAAATGGTTTGCCGGTACTAAAAACATAGCTTATCTTCTCTTCCAAAAAAGCGTACCGTTCTTGGACAAATAATTCCGGATCACAGCAGGATTTACCAAGGATTTGTTCTTTTGTTACACCAAAGAATCGCAAACCAGCACGATTTATATAAAGGTGACAGAACACGCTGTCATATCGCATGATAAAATCGGGACTGTTCTCTACAATTGACGAATACACCGATTCTTTACTATCAAGCTTTTCCGACATAATATTTTCTCTTTCAGCATTAATTATTTTTGCATAATTATTTTCTGAATTACATGCTTTCAGATCACTAAATTCTAACTTACTTCATCAATTGTGAAACTAAAAATGCTTCCCTTTCCTACTTCACTTTCAACCCATATTCTCCCATTATGTTTCCCAATAAATTCTTTGCAAAGAAGTAAGCCTAGCCCGGTACTTGGTTCTCCCTCAGTTCCTTTCCTGCTGGTCTTCTCATTCAGAAGAAAAAGTCTGCTCTTCATTTCAGGAGTCATACCAATACCTGAATCAATTACTTTGATTTCAATGGATTGATCACTTCTTTTTTGAGCTGTCACAAACACATTACCTCCAATTGGTGTAAATTTTATTGCATTTGATACAAGGTTTCGGATAACGGTTTCTAACATATGGGAATCGGCAAAAATCTCAATATTGTCTGATACAGAATAGTTAATCTTAATGTCCTTCTTTCGAGCTGATTCTTTTAGTACCTCAAGGCATGCAATTGTTTTTTGTCTTAGATTTATTTTCTCAGGACTAAATTCCATCAAACCCCTTTTCAATCTTGACCATTCAAGAAGGTTTTCCAGTAGACCGTAAATATTCGAAGCAGATTCCTTCATGCTGATTGTAATTTCTTTAATATCTTCCAGCGACATGTTCTGGATCTCCTCTGCTAATATTTGTGTGGCTCCCAGAAAAGCGCTCAAGGGGCCTTTCAGGTCATGGGCAAGGATTGAAAAAAACTTATCTTTTTCTGCATTAATTGTTTGAAGGAGTTCGTTTTTAAGGTTAATTTCTTCTTCAGTTTTTTTACGATCTGTAATGTCGCGATTAATTCCGGCCAAACCAATTACATTTCCATTTGCATCCTTTACAGGTACTTTCGAAGAGAGGTTCCAACGCAATTCCCCGGTTTTTTTGTCCAAAATCTGTTCCTCGTGATCCAGGAATTTTTCACCTTTTTCCATCATGGTTTGTTCATCCTTAAAATACTGTTCCGCCAGGTTAGCCGGATAAAAATCAAAATCACTTTTCCCGATGAGATCCTTTTCTGAAGTACAACCAGCTAATAAAGCAACCGGAGTATTACATAATACGAACTTGCTGTTTCTATCCTTATAATAAACCTGATCGGGGATATTTTCTATGATTCCTTCGAGTAGTAATTGTTTTACTAGCAGGGCATTTTCAAGATTCTTTTGTTCTGTTATATTTCGTGATATACCGAATGTCCCTATGATTTCTCCTTCACGGTTTCGCAAAGGCATTTTAATCGTCGAAGCCCAGGTATCAGGACGATCTTGATGCGTCTCCTTTTCTTCTATTTTCAAGGGTTGTTCGGTCCTGATGATTTTCTTTTCATCTTCATAAGCCTGCTGCGCATGTTCCGATGTAAAGAAATCAAAGTCTGTCATTCCAACCACTTTAACAGGATCATCAAAACCATGAACCTGAGCAAGAGCTTTGTTGATCCTTAGGAACCGACTTTCAAGATCCTTGAAATAGACATGATCAGGAATATTGTTTAGAAGGGCGTCAATATAATATTTTTCCTGCATCAATTCTTTTTCAGCTTGCTTTCGCTCAAGTTCTGATTGTATAAGCTGGCTATTCTGATATGCTTTTGAGGATATTTCATTGGCAAAAGCAAATAACATCTGAGCCACTTTTTCAAACTTCTCCTTTGACATTACAGGTACCTCTTCCAGGGCTTTCATAAAATCCTTCTTATCAGCCCCTATCGTATTTGCATATTGAATCATTTGTTTAGGATCCAGTACCTCATTCTTAACCTGGCCAATTAACCAGTTGGCTATATGATAATCACCTACAATTATACTTGCTCCGGCATCCCATAATCCTCCACTCAAACACGGCTGTATAACAGGGCCGGCAGGATTTGGTTTGCCAATTTCAGCATCAGATTTGAAGCAATTTGTAAGTCCTGTTTCAGTTTTCCTGATTATTTCGTTGCACAATCTGCAAAAGTTACTTGGACGGGTTATTGGTCTGCCGTCAGGATAAGTAATAACAGAAGCAACTCCTGTAGCATCGGCAAACAGGTCCTGGATACGTTGAATATCATCCAAAATGAATATATCAGAAAACTGAATTTTATTAGTTGTTCTCATTTAGAATATTATTTTCTTATTAAAATGGTACAGGTTTCCTGTAAAAACTATCAAAACAGATCAATCCAGAATTATCAAGACTTCAGATTTTAAATGGTTTGATCGAAAATGAAAAAGTACTTCCTTTTCCAACCTCACTCTCGACCCATATTTTGCCTTCATGTTTTTCTATGAACTCTTTGCATAGCAACAAGCCAAGTCCAGTGCTCGGTTCGCCATCAGTACCAGGTCTGTTGGTTTTTTCACTTATCTGAAATAACTTATTTTTCAGCTCCGGTGTCATACCAATGCCGGTATCACTTATTTTAACTTCAATGGAATGATCATTATTAGGAAATGCCGATATGATCACTTTTCCCCCGGCAACTGTGAACTTTATAGCATTTGAAATCAGATTACGTATAACGGATTCAAACATATGGTTGTCAGCCATAACTTCCAGTTCATTGGGAACCGAAATCTCAATTTCAATTCTTTTTTTATGTGCAGATTCAGATAAAACCTCAATACACTCTACTATTTTCTTTTTCAGGTTAAGCTTTGCTGGAATAAAATCCATTCCACCTCTTCTCAGCCTTGACCATTCAAGCAGATTTTCAAGCAGACTGTAAATATTTGTTGCGGATGTCTTCATGCTATCAGTAATATCCCTGATCGCTTCAATGCTCATGGACTGAACTTCTTCAGTAATTATCTGGGTAGCAGCTACGAACGCACTCAATGGTCCACGAAGATCGTGAGCAATTATTGAAAAGAATTTATCTTTTTCAGCATTTATTGCCTGTAATAATTCATTTTTAAGTCTTATCTCTTCTTCTGCCTTTTTTCGGTCAATTGCAAGCGCTATCTGACTACCGATAGATGTGAGAAATCTCACATCACCTTCCGAATACACATTTTCTTTATCATAATGCTGCAGAACTAACACTCCTATCACTTTTGAAGGTGTCTGCAATGGGATTCCAATCCATGAGGGAGAATTGGAGCCAACCAACTCAACTTCACCTTTCTCCACCAGTTGGTCAAAAATCTGCTGTGTCAGAAGAAGCGGTTTGACAGTGCGAAAAACAAACGCGGAACAACTCTTGCCCATAGATGTGGGTAATGGAGTTGCATCTATCTTGTCGACAAAATAAGGAAAGCTGAAAAGATCTGTTTTTTGATTATAAAGAGCGACAAAACAATTTTCAGCATATACTACTTTCCCGAGTGAGTGGTGAATGAGTTTTAGAAGTTCATCCAGATTTGAGGTTGAAGTTATTCCCTGAGTTATCTCGTAATTTACCAGGTTTTCCAGCTCAGTCCTTTTGCGGCTGCTTATATCGCGCACTATACCTGTAAAAAACTTACCTTCAGATGTCTCCCAACCCGATAATGATAATTCGCCAGGAAAAGTATCCCCGTTCTTTTTCAATCCGAGTAATTCAATCGTTTTGTTGGCTGACGACTTTACTCCTCCCATTTCTAAAAGTACTTTTGGTTTAATATGCTTATTCAGATAATCATCAGGAATAACAATATTTAAGGATTGTCCCAGAATTTCCTGTTCATTATATCCAAACATATTTTCTGCCCCTTTATTCCAACCTTGGATATAACCATTATTATCTATGGTAATGATACCATCATTGGCAGACTGAGCCACTGACCGGAATCTCTCTTCGCTTTGCATCAAAGCCTCTTCTGTTTTTTTCCGTTCTGTAATGTCCCTGGAGATACCGAAAGTCCCTATGATATTTCCTGTATGATCATGAAGAGGTAATTTCATCGCTGAAAACCAGACTATGGAACCGTCCTTCCTTGTTAGTTTTTCCTCTTTTAGTATAGGTTCTCCGGTTCTGATAATTAACTGTTCGTCATCATATGCCTGACGGGCAGCCTGTTCAGTAAAAAAATCAAAATCTGATTTGCCGATTACCTGATCAGGATCATCTAATCCGAATGAAATAACATGTGATTTATTATTTCTGATAAACCTGCTATCAAGGTCTTTAAAATAAACATGATCTGTAAGGCTATCCATCAGAGCGTTTATCAGAAATTGTTCTTTCGCAAGTGACTCTTCAGCTTTTTTACGTACTGTAATATCCCTGACAACGGTAAGAATATGAGGAACACCTTCAAGAACAAGAAGTGACGCTGACATTAAGCCATATACAATATCACCATTCTTGGACTGAAACCTGGTCTCAAAGTCTTTGATATATCCCTTGGTTTCCACTTCCCTGACCATCCTCCTACGGTCCTCAGAGTTCACCCATATATTCATTTCGAGAGAGGTTCTCCCCAGTGATTCATTTTCGGTATATCCTAAAATCTTCGTGAATCCCTCATTAACAGAAATATACATCCCATCTGAAAGACGATTAATATTAATTGAATCAGGACTAACCCTATAAGCTAACCTGTATTTTTCCTCACTTTTTCTTAATTTTTCGATGGCATTCTTGTACTCCAAGATCTCACCCTCATATAATTCTTTCATAGAATTATACTCATCCTGCAAATTAGTTAGCTCTCTAATGAGCTCTGAATGAGTTTTTACTTCTTTATTCATAAATATTCCCCTTTTCTACGACAAAACACAAGATACGAAATTTCATACATATATCTCTTTTCCTTTGATTTAAAGAGAGCTGAGTTGCTGGGATGAATGAGTGAAGGATTGAATTTCAACTTATTTTGGCTACATTTGCGGCCTCATATAATATAGATGCTACACGACATAATACCCGGGATAAAAGGACTGATCTTCGACCTCGATGGAACACTTGCAGATACAATGCCATATCACTTCAAAGGTTGGAGAAAAGCATGTCAAAAATTCGGAGCAGAAATTGATACAGATTTTCTCAGAAAGCATACTGGAAGTCCTGGCTGGTTAATAGCCGAAGAAATCATCAAAAAATGTAATCTGGAGAAGAGCGTTACAATCGATCAGATAGTAGAAGAGAAACTCTTTGAGTTTTCAAAAGACCAGCATAGAGTTAAACCAATAATTCCTGTGGTTGAAATAGTAAAAAAGTATCACGGCGTCTTGCCGATGGCTGTAGGTACAGGAGGTCATAGGGAAGCGGTTGAGCGAACTCTGATTATTACAGGTCTGAGAAAATATTTTGACATAATAGTCACTGCCAATGATGTCGACAATTTCAAACCTCATCCCGAAACATTTCTTAAATGTGCCAGGTTGATGAATATCGCTCCCGAATTCATTGAAGTCTTTGAAGATGGTGACCTGGGCATCGCAGCTGCAAAAACTGCAGGAATGATCGCCACCGATGTCAGAACGTGGTATGATTCGAACTGGTAAGGGCGCAGAGCACAGAGCTCAGTGGAAACCAGCTACTCGTTTTTTGCCCTGTGCCCTGTAACCTGTGACCTGTGCTAATTCAGCATGCCATTTCACCTGCGTTTTTCATAGCTGAAAGAAGACTGTATGCCCCTTTTGTAACAATTTTTGTTGTAACAGCATTAAATCCGTCCGGAAGTTTGATTTCTGTAAAACCCGATCCGGAAACGCCCTTCTTTACTTCAACCATACGGTACTCGGTAAATGCCTTGCCTGCTTCTTCCTTACTTTTTTCGAAAGTAAAGATATAATCTTTGTCATCGAAACTGACTACAGCATCTGAAGGAAGCGCTGTAACTTTTACATCAGATTCGGAAATAAAAGCATTCACATACATCCCCGGAAGCAGATTTTTACAAACGCTTGAAACATTTGCATAAACCATGAATGTTCGGTCCTGACCCACTGATTTGCCTGTCTGGGTTATTACAGCCTCATGTGTTTCAGTTTCATTATTAATATAAAACCTGACATTCTGACCTCTTACCACCTTATCAGCATCCTTTTCAAACATAATAAGCTCTAGAAAGAGCTTGTCATTATTTACAATTTCAAATAACACTTCTGTAGGACTTACATATTTCCCGATATTGATATTTACAGCTTTAAGAAATCCGGTTATCGGAGACAACAGATTAACGGTGCTGCTGATATTGTCTTCACTTAGTTGTTCAGGATTGATTCCTATCAGGATAAGTTTCTGTTCCAGAGACTTAACAAGTGCTTTTAGGTTTTTGTATTCAACAGTCACCTGTTGTACATTCTGCTCAGAATATACATCGTTTTTATAAAGATCGCTATGACGCTTAAAGTCGGCTTCTGCAAATGCCAGTTTGTTTTTAGCCTCCAGATACGATTGCTGGACATCTACAAATTCCTGGTTATCAATTACCGCCAATACCTGGCCTTTAGTTACCGAATTGCCGGGGAGAAGAGTTGTGGTTTTAATAAAACCTCCCAGAGGCATACAAACAGTTGCGAAGTTTTGTGGTGCAACCGAAATAATACCATTTACTTTAAGAATGGCGCTCAATGATTCCATCTCTACAGCTCCTAATTCAATATTTGCGAGTTTTATCTGGTCCTCACGAAGTTCAACAATTCCTTCGGGAAGAACCTCCCCAGTATTTGTGACTGCAACGGGTTTGTTTTTGTTGCACGAAGCAAATACGAATAAGAATCCCAAAAAGACTGCTGATACTTTAAAATAAGATTTAGTCATGATATTAATAGTTAAAATATTTTACCTGTAATATATTCAATTGTAATTATAGTCTGATTGCAATTATTCAATGCATCAAGGTAGTTCTGTTTTATTGCAAGTGCCCTGTCGAGTGTAAGTACATAATCGAGATAGTCCAATGCACCTGCTTTGTAGCTCAGGGTAGCCTGGTCGATGATCAGTTCAGCTTCAGGCACCGCCTGCTTTTCATAATACTCCACACTTGAGGAGTATTTACTATACTCATCCAGAAGCGATCTGTAATTGCCTGTAACAGTTTTGTTGTAAGACTCTGCATCATTTCTGGCAGCTGCCTCATTTATCTTTGCGGCCTTTGACCGGGCTTTATAGGGCGCAAACCAAACCGGAATTGATATACCCGCCTGTAGTCCGGAAAAACGATAATCATGTCCAAAAACCCGGGAGGCACCATTAATCTCCTGGTTACCAATAATTGTCTGGCTAAAATAGCCAATATTAAAATCAGGCAGCATTTGATTGCGCTCAAGTTGCTTTTCAATCTGGGAAACTGTGACCTGCTGCTTTATATAGCTCAATGATGGATTCTGATCAAGATAAGAACTGTCAACCGGAATTGAATATTCAATTTTATTTAATTCATTTTCAATGGGAACCGGCAAACAGGAGCTATTCAAAAGTAACTTCAGCTTTCGGCTCGATATACCTAAATCAGCTGTAATCTGAAACAACTGATTTCTGATTTCCAGGCTTTGCGATCGGGCTGTAATCATTTCCAGACGGTTGGTTTCACCGGATTTCGCCCTGAGCTCTGCGGCCCGCATAAATCCTGAATACAAACTATCCTGATAAGCAAGTAACTTTTGCTTTGCTTTNNGGAAAGGCAAATGATTGGGAAATATTAAAACTATTATCATTTGTATATGAGTTAAACTGCCCATACTGGCCATCGATAACAGTTTTTGGCAAGTCAAGGGATGCACCTTTGAGTGCTTTTTGCTGATCGACGGAGAATGCTGCCGATTTGATCGATAGATTGCTGTCCAAAGCTGTTTGTATGGCTTCATGTAAATTAATCGTCTTGCTTTGCTGAGCATTTACGGTATTGATTATTGATGTTCCTGCAAATAACAACAGCATAAGCGCTAAATACTTCCACCTGGTTTTTTTCACTCCGGTTTCTATTTTACCTGTTGAGACGATAAAATAGAAAACCGGTAATATAATCAGTGTAAGAATAGTTGCTGTAATCAGACCGCCTATTACAACGGTAGCCAGCGGTTTTTGAACCTCCGCACCTGCAGAGGTTGATATGACCATTGGTAAAAATCCCAATGCCGGGGCAGCGCCTGTCAGAATAACAGACCGCAAACGTGTATGCAAGCCTTTCATTACGCGTTCGGTAATATCCGTTACGCCTTCTTTTTCCAGTCGGTTAAATTCTGCTATCAGTACTATTCCATTAAGGACAGCAACACCAAACAAAGCAATAAAACCGACACCTGCAGATATTGAGAAATTCATATCACGCAACCACAGGGCGAAAATACCACCCATGGCTGACATTGGAACTGCTGTAAAAATCAGGAGTGATTGTTTCACTGAATGAAAAGTAAAGTAAAGCAATACGAATATCAACAGCAATGCAACAGGAACTGCAATGGATAGTCTTTTCTGAGCAGCTTCAAGATTCTTAAACTGTCCTCCATAGGAAACACTATATCCTGTTGGCAATTGAATCTTTTGATCTATCTGAGCTGTAACCTCTTTTATTATACTCTGAACGTCACGGTTACGGACATTAAACCCTATTGTTATCCGCCGTTTCGTATTCTCTCTTGACACCTGAGCCGGGCCGGACTTAATAGATATATCAGCTAGCTGTTCAAACGGTATTTGATGCCCATTGACAAGAGCAACAGTCAGATTTTTAACATCATCCAGACTATGCCTGTAGTCTTTATCCAACCTTACAACAAGACCAAAACGTTTTTCCTCATCAAATACCACTCCGGCCTGCCTTCCTGCAAAGGCTGTTCGCAGCACACTATTAACATCAGTCACCGATAGTCCGTATTGTGAAAGACGATCCCTTTTATACTCAACCTGTATCTGTGCCAGTCCTGTAACTTTCTCCACGTTTATATCCTGAACTCCTGAGATCGTCTGAATAATCTTTTCAACTTCCGATGCCTTTTCTGACAGGATAGTAAGGTCATCACCGAATATTTTAATTGCTATATCCTGTTTTGCACCTGTCATTAATTCATTAAAACGCATTTGAATAGGTTGCTGAAATTCAAATTTAACTCCAGCTAGTGCAACCAGTTTTTCTTCCATTTTTGCGACCAGCTCTTCACGTGTAGTTGCTGATACCCATTCACTTTTATCTTTAAGTGTAATAATATAATCACCTGTTTCCATTGGAGTTGGATCAGTCGGTATTTCCCCTGAGCCAATCTTGCATACAGTATGTTTGATCTCAGGAAAATTCTCAAGTAATATTTTATTTGCCTTGATAACCTGATCAATAGTATTCATAAGTGAACCTCCCTGTAATGTTATGACTCCTGCAGCAAGATCTCCTTCTTCCAGTTGTGGAATAAATTCCCCTCCTAAACGATTGAATATAAACAAACTGAATATAAACAAAACAACTGCGGAAACAGTAACCAGTAGTTTGTGCCTCAAAGCAAAAGTGATTGCCGGATCAAATGCTTTATGAATCCAACCCATCAAACGGTCAGAAAAGTTTGGTTTATGGCTTGTATTCTTGCTTAGGAACAAAGACGTAGCCATTGGAACATAAGTAAGTGAAAGAATTGCCGCTCCGATAAGGGCAAAAGTGACTACCTGGGCCATAGGACGAAACATTTTCCCTTCAATACCTATTAATGCCATTATCGGCAGATATACGATAAGTATTATTATCTGACCGAAAGTCGCTGAACTCATCATCCTTTTTGAAGAATCAAGTACATTTTCATCCATCTGATCCTGATTTAGCCTTTCCACTCCTAAGTGGTGATGCTTGCTCATAAAAATTCGATGTACAGCACTTTCGACTATGATAATCGCACCGTCCACAATCAACCCGAAGTCTATTGCACCAAGACTCATAAGATTGCCCGATACCCCAAACAGGTTCATCAATGAAATGGCAAAAAGCATAGAAAGTGGGATTACTGAAGCCACGATGAGTCCTGCACGCATATTTCCAAGCAGGATCACCAGAATAAATATTACAATCAGGGCACCTTCAATCAGGTTTCTCGAAACAGTTCCAATTGCTCGTCCCACAAGATCAGAACGATTCAAATAAGGTTCAATTTTCACTTGTTTTGGTAATGATTTTTGAATGGATTCTATCCGGGTTGTGACATTTTCAATTACTTCATGAGCATTTGCACCTTTTAGCATCATTACCACACCACCTACAGCTTCGGTAGTATCAACAACAAAAGCGCCATACCTGGTTGCACTTCCAAACTGTACTGATGCTATATCTCTGATTAGTACCGGTACTCCTGAATTGGTGGTTTTAACAACAATTTTTTCAATATCTCCCAGAGATTTAACCAATCCTATGCCCCTGATAAAATATGCAGTTGGATTTTTATCAATATAGGCGCTCCCGGTATTTTCATTATTTCTCTCAAGCGCAGTAAATATATCTGTCAATGTCAGACTCATACCCCTGAGTCTTTCCGGATTTACGGCAATTTCATATTGCTTGACAAATCCGCCATAACTGTTTATATCTGCTACTCCGGGAGTACCCAGCATTTCACGCCGGACAATCCAATCCTGTATGGTCCGCAATTCCATAGGGTTGAACTCTTTTTCATATCCTTTCTTCACAGCAAGACGATACTGAAATATTTCACCCAAACCTGTAGAAATTGGTGCAAGCGAGATCTGGGCCAGTCCGTCAGGAATGGACTCTTCAGCTTCTTTTAATCTTTCGGTGAGTTGTTGTCTTGCCCAATAAATATCCACATCATCTTTGAATACGATCGTAACTACTGATAATCCAAGACGTGAAATAGATCTGAGTTCGATGATATCGGGTATATTGGCAACGGCCACCTCGATTGGTGCTGTAATAAAACTCTCAACCTCCTGAACTGCAAGAGATGGAGAAAGTGAAATTATCTGAACCTGGTTATTGGTAATATCGGGTATTGCGTCAATAGGCAGCCTTGACAGGGAGTAGGCTCCCCACCCTATCAGTGCCAATATGAATAATCCGACAATAAATTTATTCTTAATTGAAAAAGAGATGATCTGGTTTATCATATACAGGAGATATCTGAACTTTGGAACTTTATTTTTGGATAATGATTTTTAATTCATTCTACCATCTGAACTTTCCCGACGTTATCGTCAGGACAGTTTTCTTCCAACCTTGCAGGTAAGGGAAGCTGGTAAAAAATATTATCCTAAAACGGGAGGAGCACGGAGAAAAGATAATTCCGGCAGACTGTTAATGACAGGCTGAGTAAGTCCATCAATAATCCTGATCCACGGCAATTGTGCGGATGCCTCGCTACCATGCATGCTTCCTGGCAGAAAATCATGGATCTGAATTTGTTTTACAATTTGAAATGTTATCGCCTTTTCTGAAGCAAGATCATTAAATGCGTGACAATGAGGAGGGAAACCAGGATGGCGCTTATGTCCGTTTTTTGATACCGGAAAGGTGTTATCATGACAAGCACCTGAATCCGCTATATGATGATCATGCGGGATGATCATGTGTGCGTTTAAAACAGATATGGCCAGAAACAGGAAAAAAAATTGAATCTTCTTGATAATCCGGGTCATGGTTTAGAAAACATTTTGCCTCAGCAGGTGTTCACAAATATAATTATTTTATTAAAGAAAGGTTATTTTAAGAAATTAATTCACATATCAACGCTTCTTTATTAAACATAAAAGAGGCTGTTTCAAAAGTCAAAAATTACAGTAATTCTTTCTCAGTGGCACTCTGTGTCTGCTCTGTGGCTCTCTGTGTAAAAAATAATTAAGAACTTACATAGAGATCACAGAGTTTTCACAGAGTTTCACAGAGGACTTTTAAGACAGCCTCTAGTTATTATGTTACGAATTCATTCCTAAACCAGGATTTTAGTCGTTAAATTTGTGATGCTTTTTTTGATAGCTCCGAATTGATCATTATCCTTGCTGCTATCCTGTTCAACTATCATATATTTCATGCCTGCGATATTTTTAGCCGCAAGTATTTCCTTGAAATTTATAAGACCTTCGCCAACAGGAGCAAAATCATCGGTCTTTGTTTCAAAGAAAGGAGCTTCTTTTGTATACATGTCTTTCATATGGAACAGCTGGAATCTGCCTGGATATTTCTTGAATAATTCTACCGGTTTCTGACCGGCTTTGGTAGCCCAGAAAAGGTCAAGTTCCATTGTCAGGAGATCTTTATCCATTTCTTTTAAGAAGACGTCGAAATATGGAATTTTACCCTCTACGGTACCAAATTCGAAATTATGATTATGGTATCCGAACTGGATACCGTTATCTTTCATGATTTTTCCTACTTTATTCCATTCAGCAACCATTTTTTGAAATCCTGCTATTGATTTGCGGTCTGCTTCATCTATCCAGGGTTGCATGCAATATTTGGCACCAAGCTTTGCATGGTCTTCTGCCATTTTCTTAGCTTCATCAGCAGTAATGCCCTTAGGGCTTACCGAAGCATGACTGGTAAGTATTTCCATCCCCAGGTCATTAACAAGTTTTTTGAGGTCTGCCGGCAGATAACCATAAAATTTCCCATCTTTATAATCGGCTAATTCCAGATATTTAAAACCTATATCAGAAACTTTTTTTAAGGATCCGGGGACATCTTTGCCCATAGCATCACGAATCGTATATAACTGTAATCCGATCCCGAATGTCTTCGGATCAACAGCTACTGGATTGGAAACAGGAGTATTAATAGTTTTCAGGTTACTCTTTGAAATTAAAATTGCTCCTAAAGCGCCTGTGGCAGATAATCTTAGGAAATCCCTTCTCGATTGTTTTGTTTTCATGGTAGTGACAATAAATATTTAATAATAAAAAATACTGATCCTGTGCTTCATTAAAAAAATAAGAATAAAAGTACTACAAATTACCTGAAAAATTAAAAGACAAAAGATAAAAGTCACAGGACAAAAGGAATTCAGCGCAGATCACCTATTTTATCCCATTTATATTGGATTTGCCTTCGGCGGGCTCCCAGGCAACCAGCAGGTCGGTTCGTCACTTCATTCCTCAACTTTTGACTTTTTGACTTTTATCTTCTTACTTTTATCTTTTATCTTTTGTCGTATGTAATAAAAAACATATGTTTCATCTTTTCAATACCGCAGATGGTTCTCACACAATATATGTCCCTGAACTGGATGAACATTACCACTCAATACATGGTGCTGTTCAGGAATCAATGTTTATTTTCATCGAAAATGGGCTCAGATACTGTAAAACCGATCCTGTTTCCGTTCTTGAAATAGGTTTTGGTACGGGTTTGAATGCCCTGCTTACGGCTATAAATGCTAATTCAGGCTTCAGGGAGGTAAACTATACTTCAATAGAAAAGAATCAGCTTAGTAATGAAATAATAGAATCACTGAATTATCCTGAATATGCGGGTGAGAATGGGGTTGAAACATTTCGCCTTATTCATTCGGCACCCTGGAATACACGTGTGAATGTCTGCCATAATTTCAACCTGAAAAAAATTTCCGCTGATTTTACAAAATATTCATTGACAGGTACTTATGACCTGATATACTTTGATGCATTCGGACCCGATAAACAACCAGAAATGTGGAGCAGAGAATTGTTTGCAGGAATTGCTGCCGTTACTAATAGAAATGGCATTTTTGTAACCTATTCAGCTAAAGGAGAAGTAAAAAGAAGTCTCAGGGCATGCGGTTTTGAAGTCACGTTGCTGCCTGGTCCTCCGGGAAAAAGACAGATGATCAGAGCTGTTAAAATTTAAAATAAATTTTTTGATGGCTTTTTTGCTTTAGCTAAAGTATTATCTTAGCGGAAATTTAAAATTTAAAAATGTATCATATGAAAATCAGGGGATTAATTGTATTGACGGGCGTAATAGCCTTAACACTTGGATCTTGCGGACAGAGTTCTTTAAAGAGCGTTAATCTTAAGACCAGAGAAGATTCACTATCGTATGCGTTCGGTATTGTTAATTATAACGCTCTCACGACTGACAGCCTTATGCTCGATCCAATGATTGTTGCAAAAGCTATGATGGATGGAAAAGAGAAGAAACCGTTAATGGCTGATGATGTTGCCCGTTCATATATTATGGTGTTTATTAAAAACCGGGAGGCTGTTAAAGCTTCACAAAAAGCTGTAACAGACAAGGTTAAATACAAAGATTATATTGAACAGAATGAGGCGTTTCTGGCCAAGAATAAAGAGAAGGCAGGAGTTACAACTACAGGCAGTGGATTGCAGTATGAGGTAATTAAAATGGGTACAGGTCCAAAACCTACTGCTCAGAATACAGTAAAAGTACATTATGTCGGTACACTCATCGATGGTACAGAATTCGATTCATCAATAAAAAGAAAAGAACCTGCTACTTTCCCGGTATCAGGTGTCATTCCAGGATGGACAGAAGCATTGCAGCTTATGCCTGTCGGATCAAAATTCAAACTCTGCATTCCTTCTTCAATAGCATACGGACCTACTGGTGCAGGTGAGGTCATCAAACCTTATTCAACACTTATTTTCGAAGTTGAACTTCTGGAAATTGTAAAATAATATGACCACTGCAGAAATACAAACTCCGAAAGGCACCATGATGGTTAGTTTCTTTGAAAAAGAAGCTCCCGGGACTGTGGAGAACTTTATTTCATTGGCTAAAAAAGGATTCTATGACGGGCTTGCTTTTCACAGGGTTATACCTGATTTCGTAATCCAGGGTGGTTGCCCCCTCTCAAAGGATATGAGCGATCCCAGGGTTGGAACAGGAGGACCAGGTTATCAGATAAAATGCGAATTAACAGGTGGCAATCAATATCATGACCGCGGTGTTCTCTCTATGGCACATGCCGGCAGAAACACCGGAGGGTCACAGTTTTTCATCTGTCATAGCCGTACTAATACAAAACACCTTGACAGGCAACACACCTGCTTCGGAAAAGTGTTCGAAGGACTGGATGTCATTGATAAGATCCGCCAGGGTGACAAAATAGAAAAAATTATAATTCACGAAGAATAAATTGAAATGGCATTTGAAATCATAGGCAGAGTAATCGATATCTCTCCTGTAAATCAGGTAAGTGACAAGTTTAAAAAACGTGAATTTGTCATTGAGAAAAAGGAAACAGGTGGTGCAGCAGTATTTATTGACTACATTAAATTCCAGCTGGTGCAGGATAAGTGTGACCTTATAAATGAATCGTATCTTAACGAAGAGATAAAGATATGGTTCAATCTTAAAGGTAACAAATGGGAACGCGACGGTAAAATTAATTACTTTACCAACCTTGATGCCTGGAAGATTGAAAAAACTTCTTCGGCGGTCAAAGAACAGAATGTTTCCGCCCACACTACCCTGGAGGATATTCCGCCTGAAAATGATGAATTAAGTGATCTGCCATTCTAAAACTATAAAGAGACTGAAATTGCATTTCGGTCTCTTTTTTTTATATCAATCCCAAAACATGAAAATAAAATATCTTTTATCAACATTACTGATAGCTGTCTCCCTAGTAAGCCAATCGCAGATTAGATTCAATACGGACCACTTGAATCCTCATCAGGTTCTGATGCCATATAACAGGATAATTCAGGCTGCTGGCCTGCAGATCTATTTCGGAGACAGTACCAGGGAGAACCATTCTCTGGATGCTGCTTTGTCGCCTGATAATAAGTGGCTTGCAATAGAAGAAAGATATAGTCTTGTTTTCCTTAATACCACTGATAAGACTATCCGGTTCAAACTTGATAACAATACTTATGCTGACCTGCTTGGTGGAATGAATACTTATTCGGGTATAACCTGGCATAAAGGAGTTAAAGGTCTGGAAGTGTTGTGGAGTGCAATTGGAAAGGACAATCGTTCGTTTGTTGTCTCAGCGTCATGGGATGGTGTCAAAGCTCAATTCGGAAGACTGATTGAATACAAGACGCAGCCCCCGTCCGAACTGGCCTTGCCAAATGAGTTTCTGATAAACAAAGAAGATTCTAAAGAGTATTTATATGTTGTACTAAACGGGAATAATAAGATAATAAAGCAGGACTTTGCAACCGGAGATACGATCTGGACAACTGATCCGGGAGTAGCTCCTTACGGTATCACGATGGCATCAGGTAAATTATATGTAACAAACTGGGCCGGCAGAAATCCTGAAGACGGCGATCAGGAAGTTGCCGGAGTTCCCTGGGGTCTTGCAAAAGTTGATAATAAAACCGCAGGAGGTGCCACCAGAGAAGGAAGTGTTTGTGTAATTGATGCCGCATCCGGAAAGATAATAAAACAGATTATTGTCGGTTTGCATCCAAATGAAATTGTATCTGATAATTCAGGTCAATTCGTATATCTGACCAACTCAAACAGTGATAATGTTACTGTAATTAAGACATTAAATGACGAGATAACCGAAACGATAAGTGTGAAACTGCAACCCGGCATCAACACCTATTTCGGTGATTCACCCAATGGTCTCAGTCTTTCTCCCGATGGGAAAACATTGTACGTTGCAAATGGCATGGACAATGCTCTTGCGGTTATAAAACTCGGGAAAAATGCTGCTTTAAAAGCTACCGGACCAAAAAGCATAGTAACCGGTTTTATTCCTACCGGGGCATACCCTTCATCAATCTGTACATTGAACCCGGGATACCTCTATGTATGTAATATTGAAGCTTCGGGTGCCAGAGTGCCTTTGACAGTCAAAAACACAAAGAACATTGTTTATAATTCGCATAATATGCTCGCTTCAATATCGGTAATCCATGTTCCTGATACAAAAGATCTTCATGCTTTTACTGATACTGTGATTGCTGTCAATAATCTTGCCAGAGCAATATCAGCGAGAGAAAAACCAAGGGAATCAGCCCGGCCAAAACCAGTACCGGATAGAATCGGGGAACCTTCGTTATTTAAACATGTAGTTTATATAATTAAGGAAAACAGAACCTATGATCAGGTTTTTGGTGATATTATAAAGGGTGACGGCGATCCAGGTCTCTGTATTTATGGCTCAGAGATTACACCAAATGCTCATAAATTATCAGAAGAATTTATACTTCTTGATAATTTCCATGTTTCGGGAAAATGTTCTGCAGAAGGACATCAGTGGACTGATGCATCCATCGTAACCGACTATATAGAGAAGAATATGAGAGCATGGTTCAGAAGTTATCCTCATGTTCAGACGGACGCGCTTGTTTACGCTCCTACAGGATTTATCTGGGACAACGCTCTGAAACATGGCAAATCAGCCAGAATCTATGGAGAGGCGTCGTCTCCTGTTATGGATGAGAAGCTGGGATGGATTGATATTTATAATAAATATAAAAACGGGGATAAAATTGATTTTTCAAATTCCACTACCATCGAACCTGTAAGGAAAATTCTCAGCCAGACATATCCGTCCTTTGGGAACCATAAGTTTTCTGATGCCATGAGAGCTGATGCACTAATCAAAGAGTTAAATGAATATGAGTCTTCACCGGGAGACCAGCTTCCCGAATTGTTGGTTGTTGCCTTGCCTAATGACCATACCGCCGGAATGAGACCCGGTTTTCCTACCCCACGGGCGATGGTGGCTGATAATGATGCAGCACTGGGTAAGATTGTTGAAGCTTTCACAAAAAGCAGGTTCTGGAAAAACACTGTTATTTTTGTTGTTGAAGATGACTCACAGGCAGGATGGGACCATGTTTCTGCATACAGAACAGTCAGCCTTGTCCTCAGCGCTTATTCCAGATTAAGAAATGTCAACCACACATATTATACCCAACCATCATTAGTAAGGACAATTGAACAGATTCTGGGGCTGCCACCTATGAATATTCAGGATGCCATAGCAAACCCAATGATAAATTGCTTTGGGACAATTCCTGATACTACTTCGTATAAAGCATTGCCCAGTAATATCCCAATTAACGAGATGTCAGCTCCTCTTACCTCACTTTCAGGAAAGGCGCTGCATTTTGCAAAGAAAAGCATGCTTCCTGAATTTGAGGGAGTTGACTCAGGAAATGATGATCTGCTAAACAGGATACTCTGGTTTGCAGCTAAAGGAAACACGGATTATCCGGCAAAATTTGCCGGTTCAGAAAGAGACGAAGATAATGAGGAGAAATAAAATTTAACACTCTATATAGACCTCTCCCCATCCCCTCCCCCAGGAGGGAGGGGCTAAGATCAAAAAAATCATCTAGTTACCCCATTCTCTCTTGGGAGAAGGGGGCTAGGGGGATGAGGTAAAATGAAACGCACTTTAAACAATATTTCATAATGACTAATCCACTTCTTCAGGAATGGACCACTCCATTCGGAACTCCGCCCTTTCATCTTATTGAGACTATTCATTTCAAACCGGCAGTTGAAGAGGCTATTTTAAAAGCTACTGAAGAAATAAAATATATCACGGAAAATAAAGAACCTCCCGATTTTGAGAACACCATAGCAGCGCTTGAGAGCGCAGGTGAAACTCTTGGTAAGATCACGTCAATTCTCTTTAACCTTAACAGCGCGGAAACGAGTAAATCACTCCAGGAGGTTGCACAGGATGTATCACCCCTTCTTACCCGTTTTTCAAATGATATTACTCTTAACAGAATGCTTTTCGAGAGAATAAAAAATGTATACGATTCTATTGAATCAGCCGGCCTTACCACTGAACAACGAATCCTTTCCGAGAGAAAATTCAGAAATTTCATTCTTGGGGGCGCTGCCCTGAAAGATGAAGAAAGAGAACGATTCAGGGCCATATCTGAAGAACTGGCTACACTTTCTCTTAAATTTGAAGAAAATGTCCTTGCAGAAACAAATTCATTTGAATTACATATTACTGATAGTGAAGATCTTGCAGGACTTCCGGAAAGTTCTGTTGAAATGGCATCATCAGAAGCTGTAAACAGAGAGAAAATCGGATGGATTTTTACTCTTCACTTTCCAAGTTATATGCCATTTATGCAATACTCTGAACGACGGGATCTTCGTGCAAAGATGTTAAAGGCTTATTCTTCAAGAGCCTTCAAAACTAATGAATTCAATAACAGCCAGATCACACTTAAGATAGCAAATCTTCGACTTGAGATTGCCGGAATGCTGGGATTCAAAACTTTCGCTGAGATGATACTTGGTGATCGTATGGCTGATACACCTGAAAAAGTCGATCTATTTCTTGAAGAGCTATATAAGGCATCGAAACCGGCAGCTGTCCGCGACTTTGAAAATATCAGGGGGTTTGCCGGAAAACAAGGTCATGAAGGCACTATAGAGCGGTATGACTGGGCGTATTATTCTGAAAAATTAAAGAAAAAGCTTTTTGACATTGATGATGAAATACTTAAACCATATTTCAGTCTTGAAAAAGTAGAACTTGCTATTTTCGGTCTTGCCAGGACTCTCTATGGAATAAGCTTTATCCGAAATAATTCAATTCCGGTTTATAATCCCGAAGTAAAAACATTTGAGATCTATGATCATGATGGAACTTTTCTTTCAATCCTGTATATTGATTATCATCCTCGTCCCGGCAAAAACGGCGGGGCATGGATGACAAGTTACAGAGATCAGAGGTATGAGAAAGGAACAGAAGTGCGGCCTCTCATTTCAATAGTTGCCAACTTTACAAGACCTTCAGATACAAGACCTTCACTCCTTTCCTTCAACGAACTGACTACTTTTCTTCATGAATTTGGACATGCCCTGCATGGAATGCTGACCAGATGCACCTATGAAAGTTTGTCAGGAACTAACGTTGCCCGTGATTTCGTAGAATTACCATCTCAATTCATGGAAAATTTTGCATTTGAGAAAGAATGGCTTGACACATGGGCTACTCATCATATTACAGGAGAAAGGATCCCTGATGAAATTATTGTCAAAATAAAAGAAGCTTCGACTTTTAATGAGGGTTATGCCTGTTACCGTCAATTAGGGTTCGCACTCCTTGATATGGCCTGGCATACTATAACAGAACCTGTTCATACGGATATCTCTGAATTTGAAACGGCAGCATCAGCAAAAACGGAATTGTTCCCGCCCATAGAAGGACTCAATATGAGTGTCTCTTTCGGACATATATTCGGAGGCGGATATGCTGCGGGCTATTACGGATATAAATGGGCTGAATTGCTGGATGCAGATGCTTTCAGCTATTTTACGGAAACTGGTATATTTAATCCGGATACGGCTGCATCATTCAGAAAGAATATTCTGGAAAAAGGCGGAACTGAAAAACCACATGATCTTTATCTGAAGTTCAGAGGTAAAGAACCATCAATTGATGCCTTACTGATAAGGAGCGGGCTCAAATAGAGAATTGACACGCTATTTAATCAATGCCGAGTTTGTATATCAATCTTTTCAGTTCTATTTCTGCAGTTTTTGCAGCATATTGAAGGTTTACAAACATATATCCTGCTGATTCAAAACTATCCTGTGCAGCTTTCAGATCCAGAATCGTTGCCTCATTTAATCTGAATTTTTGCACAAGAATACTAACCAGTCTGGCTGCATCAGCATAGCTTTTCTGTTGAGAATCTAATTGCTGAAGGGTACTTTCATAAGATTGATATGTTTTTATTGCGTCAGCCTCAAGTGATTTAAGCAAACTCTCTTTTTGCAGCCTGGCGTTTTGAACATTGAAATAAGCAATTTCCTGCTGGGTTTTATAAATATTCCCGTTAAAAATAGGAACCAGCAAAGTAGCTCCGACAGTTGGCCCATAGTTCTGGGTAAACAGATTAAACCCTGCAGAACTGCTGCTGTAAGTGAAATTATAACCGGTACTTATTCGTACCGATGGATAGCGCAGGGCCCTTTGTTCCTTTACGATCTGTTGGTTTATCCTGATTTGCTGTTCAGCAGAAAGATACTGGGGATTATTTTCCAGATAATTTAAAATAGAGTCTTTCCTGATAGATTTGTCAATTAAAATTGTATCATTTACCGATATTGAAAAATATTGCTTTACTCCCATCAGCTGCAACAAACTCGTCTTGTCTTGTTCGATAATTAATTCCTG
>PMIL01000222.1 GCA_003157075.1 Bacteroidales bacterium
AACCCATCCATTATACATGCATGTGATTCGGAATCATAAACAATTACATCATGTCTGTCAACGAGTGAATCAATTATTGAGACCATTCCCTGGTAACCAAAGTTGAGAAGGTAGGCATCTTCCTTATGGACAAAACGCGCTGCCATCTCTTCGAATTTTTCATGATTTGTGCTGTGCCCAGACATCATCCTCGCGCCCATCGGACTTGCCAGACCATATTGCTTAGCAGCTTCAGCATCAATTTTTCTGATCTCAGGGTGATTTGCAAGTCCGAGATAATTATTCAGACTCCAGGTCAGAACTTCCTTCCCTCTGAATTTCATATGTGGTTCAATCTCGCCTTCCAGCTTTGGAAAAGCAAAGTAACCATGTCCGAATTCCTGATACACTCCTATTGAACCCCTGTTGTTCCTGATCTTTTCAAATATATCCATGATATAACCCTTTCTAAAAATTTTTCCAAAAGTACAGATAAAGAGTTTCATCATGATACCTATTTATACCTAATTTCCCATCGCTATGATTTAAAGTATAATAAATACAGAATAAATACGTTTTTATGCCTGAAATGAAATTTTTTCAGTAATTTTGCGCAACAATTTTTTATATGAGATTCAGATTATATACAGTTCTGCTAATTCTTGTTTTGTTAAGCTCTTGCGGTGAGTATGAAAAGCTTTTGAAGAGTTCCGATTTTGATCTTAAGAAGACCAAGGCAAAGGAGTATTATGAAAAAGGAGAGTATGTAAAAACTACTGAACTTCTGACACAGATACTTCCCCGATACAGAGCTACCGAAGAGGCAGAAGAGCTCAACTGGATAAATTCACAGAGCTATTTTGGAATGAAAGATTATTTCATGGCAGGGACCTATTTTAAAACATTTGTTGACCAGTTCCCTTTCGGTAAACATGCAGAAGAGGCTAATTATATGTCAGCATTATGCGATTATAATATCTCCGCTCGTCCGGAACTTGACCAGGAAAATACCAGGAACGCAATTGAAGGCTTCAATATTTTCCTTAACAAATTTCCTAACAGTCCGAAGGCAGAGGGTTGCAAAACTATGATAAAGGAACTCCAGGACAAACTGGTTGAAAAATCGTATCTGAATGCAAAACTCTATTACGATATGAAACAATATAAGGCGGCAGTTGTTGCCTTGAATAACAGCCTTAAGGAATTTGCAAATACCAAGTACAGGGAAAAGATGATGTATCTTAAACTGAATTCGCTTTTCCAATATGCAGAACTAAGTCAGGCTATGAAACAAAAAGAGAGATACCAGTCTACTCTTGACGACTATTATTCATTTATGGAAGAATTCCCGAAGAGCACTTATTCAAGGGATGTTAGCAATATCTACCAGAAGACAAATAAATTTCTTAAAATAGGAATTCCTGATACAGGTATTAAATAATTAATATACTTATATGGATTACAGAAAATCAGCAGCACCCGTAACAACGGTTACACGCAACCTGGACCTTATGACTCAGGGTACAGGAAATATTTATGAAACAGTGATTGTCGTTTCCAGAAGATCAAATCAGATTTCGGTTGAGATGAAACAGGAGCTTAACAAGAAGCTTGAAGAATTTGCATCTTACAGTGATAATCTGGAGGAAGTTTTTGAAAACCGTGAACAAATAGAAATATCTAAATTCTACGAACGGCTTCCAAAACCAACACTTATTGCATTGCAGGAACTTGAGGAAGGTAAAATATTTTACAGAAATCCTGAGAATCCCGTTAAACAAAAGTAATTTTAGCATTAATATGCTGAAAGGCAAAAACATACTTATCGGAGTAACCGGGGGTATTGCAGCTTATAAAACTGCAACTATCATCCGGTTACTTGTTAAGAATGGCGCAGATGTAAAGGTCATTATGACCGATCAGGCGAAAGAATTTATAACACCGCTTACACTGGCAACATTGTCGAAAAACCCAGTGTTGACAGAGTTCTTCAGCCCTGAGAATGGTGACTGGAACAGTCATGTGGATCTCGGTTTATGGGCAAATCTTTTCCTGATAGCACCTGCCACAGCAAATACAATAGCTAAAATGGCTAATGGCGTGGCAGATAATCTTTTGCTTACAACTTATTTATCAGCATGTTGTCCTATCTTCCTAGCGCCATCTATGGATATGGATATGTTGAACCATCCGGCAACGATCATCAATATTGAAACACTTAAAGCTTTTGGAATAACCATTCTCGAACCTGTAAGCGGTGAACTTGCCAGTGGTCTTTCAGGTAAAGGAAGGATGGCCGAGCCGGAAGATATTGTAAAGGAGATATTGGACTTCTTTACAAAAAAAAAAACTATAAGCCTCTGAAAGGAAGGCGAATACTTCTTAATGCTGGTCCTACACGTGAACCACTCGATCCGGTTCGTTTCCTGAGCAATTATTCTTCCGGTAAAATGGGAATAGCTTTGGCTGATGCCGCTGCAGAATTCGGAGCTGATGTTGATCTTGTTCTTGGTCCTGTAAATATAACTCCCCGGAATAATTCTGTTAATATTATTAATGTTACATCTGCTGAGTCTATGGCTGGAGAATGTATTTCACGATTCCCACTCTGCGACATTGCCATTCTTGCTGCTGCAGTTGCAGATTTTACTCCAATAGCGGTTTCAGGGAAAAAAATTAAAAAAGGGAAAACAGAACTGGTGCTTCGTCTGAAACCCACAACAGACATAGCAGAAACGCTGGGAAGATCAAAGAAACCCACACAGATAATAGTTGGATTTGCCCTGGAAACAGATAATGAACTGGATAATGCAAAAGAAAAACTTTTAAGAAAAAACCTGGACCTTATTGTTTTAAACTCATTAAATGAAGATGGTGCCGGGTTTGGACATGATACAAACAAGATTACAATTATTGACCGTAACAATATTATTGATAAATTTGAGTTGAAATCAAAAGAAGAAGCTGCAAAGGATATTCTAAAAAAGATTGTTCAGACGATTCAGCAAATAGCATGTAAATGAAGCTAACTTGTTTTAAATATTATCTGGTTATTTCTCTTATTATTCTGCCGGCATTCGTTAATGCTCAGGAGCTAAATTGCAACATACAAATATCTGCCCAGCGAATCCAGGGATCAAACCGTCAGGTTTTTGAAAGCATGCAGCGTGACCTTTATGAGTTCATGAACAATACAGTATGGACAAACCATGTTTTTAGCTACGCTGAAAGGATCGACTGTAATATTCTCATCAACCTGACTGACCAGCTGTCAGCAGACGAATTCAAAGGAACTATACAGATTCAGCTAAGCAGACCTGTTTTCAATACAACATATAAATCCACAATGTTGAATTTCATTGATAATAGTTTTCAGTTTAAGTATGTGGAATTTCAACCCCTTGAGTTCGATCCCAGTACCTACAGGTCAAGCCTGGTTTCAGTTCTGGCTTACTATACCTATATGATTCTTGGATTTGACTACGACTCCTTTTCNNGGATGGAAACCTTATGACGGATCGAGGAACCGCAACAGATACTGGCTTGTTAAAAATGCACTGGACAAGGAATATGAAGGTATAAGACAATTCAATTACGAGTATAATATGAATGGTCTTGACAGGATGGAATCAAAAATATCCGAGGCGAGAACCAGTATGGTAGAGAGTCTCAAATTAATTCAGGATGTTTACCGAAAAAAGCCCGATCCGTTTATGTATATTGTAGAGGTAGTTATGGAAGCTAAATCAGACGAATTCATAAACATTTTCACAGACGCCTTTCCGGAAGAGAAAAGCCGTGTTGTCCAGATATTGACGGAAATTGACCCTGCCAACAAAGCAAAATATGAAAAGATCAGTTCAGCCAATGTACCATAATTACCTGTTATGCTCATAAAACTTTTCGTTCAGAATTATGCCCTTATTAAAGAACTGGACGTTGACCTTGAAAGCGGACTGACAATAATTACCGGCGAAACCGGGGCAGGTAAATCAATCCTTTTAGGCGCTCTTTCACTGATTCTGGGTACCAGGGCAGATTCATCCGTTCTTCTCGATAAAAACGAGAAATGCATTGTTGAGGGCACTTTTCAAATTGATGAGTACGAATTAAATGAGTTCTTTATTTCTAATGAACTTGATTATGAGATTGTTACTACTCTCCGTAGAGAAATAAATCCAGCCGGGAAATCACGCGCTTTTATTAACGATACACCCGTTACGGTAAATCTGCTTAAAGAGCTTGGCGACAGACTGATAGATATTCATTCACAGCATCAGACATTAATGCTGAACGATAACTCATTCCAGCTTAACCTGATTGATTCATTTTCAGGGGCTTCAAAATTAAAGGGAAAATACAGGGAAACCTATTCAGGTTACAGGAAACTAAAAAAAGAGCATTCTGCGTTAAAAGAAAAATCTGATAAGAACAGAGCAGATCTGGAATATTACCAGTTTCAGTATAACCAGCTTGATGAAGCGAAACTGAATGAGGGTGAACAAACTGAACTTGAAACCGAGCAGGAATTACTTTCTCATGCTGAAGAGATCAAACTTGCATTAAGCACTTCATCAAATCTCTTTTTTGCTGAAGAAATATCAATCCTCTCGATGCTTCGGGAAGTTAAAACAAACCTAATAAAAATCAAATTATATCTGCCTGATAGTGAGAATCTTCTGGCAAGAACCGATTCATCTCTTATTGAGCTTGATGATCTTGCAGCCGAAATAGAAAAATTATCAGTATCCATCGAGGCTGATCCGCAACGGCTCTCTATGGTTAATTCACGGCTCGATACTATTTATTCACTGATTCAAAAACATCATGTAAACAACCTTCAGGAACTCATAGTGAAAAAAGATGAGATAATGGAATTTATTACCTCAATCGTAAGCAGTGATGAGCGCCTGACAGATCTTGAAGCCAGGATTGAAAAAGATAAAGCTTTACTGAAGAATGTTTCTCAGGAAATCTCAGATATGAGAATGGCCGTTCTACCTGAAATCGAATCAAAAATAACTGCAATACTGAAGCAACTGGGAATTCCAAACGCAAAATTCAAAATTCTTCTCAGGCACTTGCCTGAATTTACTCCGACAGGTGTTGACCAGGCTGACTTTCTGTTTTCTGCAAATAAACAGGTAGCGCCTGAAAACCTCGCTAAAATTGCCTCAGGAGGCGAACTTTCAAGAGTAATGCTTAGTCTTAAATCGTTACTAACAAAAAACAATAATCTGCCAACAATCATCTTTGATGAAATCGATGCAGGAGTCTCCGGAGAGGTTGCCGATAAAGTCGGACAGATATTGTCAGCAATGGGCAAGTATATGCAGGTTATTAATATTACCCATCTTCCCCAGGTGGCTTCACGCGGAAGCCGGCACTTTCATGTTTACAAGGATGATACTGATAATTCAACATTCACTCGTGTTAAATTGTTATCACATGAAGAAAGAATTATGGAGGTTGCCAGATTGTTGAGCGGGAGCGAGGTTACAGAGACTGCCATCAAAAATGCACGTGAGCTTCTGAAAGCCGGAATTAATTGATACTAAATTGAAATCATCTATTTTTTGTGAATAACCCCCTTCCCGACCTTCCCCCAGGGTGGAAGGAGTAAGAAAATAATCCCGCCTAAACGGGATAAGAAAGTGGGTAATAAAACATATTATATTCATTTAGAGGATATTATTTTATTAGATTGAATTATTATAAGCTGATTTCCAATATTTTAGTAATTTTGGAGCAATAAATTTTCTGTAACATTAATTTTTTAATACCATGAGAGAAGGACTNNGATCTGGCAAAAATAACCGGAAGCCAGGTTATTGCAGCTGACGCTACAAAAATGGATGAGATTGAGAACCTTCTTACCGAAAGCATGAGGATATTTAACGGGAAGTTTGATTTTATACTTCATTCAATCGGTATGTCACCCAACGTCAGGAAAGATATCCCATACGAAAATACAAGCTATGAAAATATGCTTAAGACATTTGATATCTCGGCACTGAGTTTTCACCGTGTGTTGCAGACCGCTTACCGACTTGATTCAATAAGGGAGTGGGGATCGGTAGTGGCTCTGTCATATGTCGCAGCCCAAAGAACACTGTCGGGTTATAATGATATGGGGGATGCGAAAGCGCTGCTGGAGTCTATAGCACGTAGTTTTGGCTACATATATGGCCGCGACAGGAAAGTTAGAGTAAATACGGTATCTCAGTCACCTACAGCAACCACCGCGGGAAGCGGTATTCACGGTTTTGAATCGCTGATAGATTTCTCCGAAAGAATGTCCCCTCTTGGCAATGCAACCGCAGAAGAGTGCGCAGACTATTGTGTTACTCTTTTCTCTGATCTTACCCGAAAGGTGACAATGCAGAATCTTTTTCACGATGGAGGATTCTCTAATATGGGGATGAGCCTCAGAGCTATAGAACAATATCAGAAGAGTTTTGAGGACTGCAATGATAAGTAAATAAGTATAAACACCTATTTTTCAGGCGACTTGCTGTTCAGTGAGCCGCTTTTTTTATATTTGGGAGTACCTTAAACCAGATATGATGATAAAGATTATATTATTGGTGATCTTCTATTTCGCTTTTCCGGTCATTATCATTTATTTATGCAAGCAATGGTCTGTCCTTCAAAAAGTTGGTTCGATCGTAATTGCCTATGCATTTGGACTTTTAATCGGCAGCACCGGAATTTTACCCCAGGGAAGTCCAGGATATAAACTTGCTCTTCAGGGAAAGGGTCCCCTCCCCAGAACAGAGGTTGAATCACTCATCAGTCAGGGAAAAGCAACAGATAGCGACATATTTGTAAATCAGATAATGCAGGTACAGGATATTATACCATCAATCGTTGTTCCGCTGGCATTTCCGCTGCTGCTTTTTTCTCTTAATCTTAAGAGGTGGCTCCGGTACGCCAAAAAGGGCTTCATCTCTGTGGCGCTTGCGCTGATAGCTGGACTTGTTATGGTTACTGCAGGTTTTTTTATCTGGAAGGACAGCATACCTGAAAGCTGGAAGCTTGCTGGTATGTTTGAAGGTATATATGCGGGGGGAACTCCCAATTTTGTAGCCATAAAAATGGCATTAAATGTTGATGCGAACCTTTTTGTGATCGTTAGTACTTATGATATGATTGTTGGTGCATTCCTGGTTCTCTTTTTCATAACTGTGGCGCCACGTATCTTCAGATTCATTTTGCCTCCATTTGTTGAATCAAAGGGTATACGCGGAGATGAAGCAGAAATATTAAGTCAGACAGAAAACCTAGAAGACTTTTCAGGAATGTTTAAGAAAGGAGTATTCCTCCCCTTGTTCGGAGCACTTGGTATTTCAATACTGATCTTTGCCTGTTCCGGAGGTATTGCCTTACTGTTACCAAAGCTTCCGATGATGGTAATTGTTATATTGTCAATTACTACCCTTGGATTACTCTTTTCACTTTCAAAAGTTATAAACCGGATTGAAAAAACTTTTCAGCTGGGAATGTATCTTATTCTTGTCTTTTCTCTTACTGTGGCTTCGATGGCAAACATCAGAACTATGTTCGGATCGGGGATGATGAACCTTATCCTATTTATCACCTGGTGTTATTTCGGATCACTGATACTGCATATTATCCTCGCAAAAATTTTCAAAATTGATGCTGATAATTTTCTTATTACTTCAGCTGCTTTTATTTTTTCTCCTCCTTTCGTGCCGATGGTTGCCAATGCTCTCAAAAACAAAGATGTTATCGTCACAGGAATTACAGGCGGTATAATAGGTTATATTGTAGGTAATTACATGGGCGTCGCACTGGCATATTTTCTTAAGGGATTCTGATAAATGATAACGAACTCTGTCTGGCTTAACATCCAGAAGGACGCTTGAAAATCAATTTATTTACCACAGCCCCGGGGGGAGTAAATTGATTTTGGCTTCGCCTAGCTCGCCAGCAAAGCTGTGCTCGGTTCTCCGCTCCCCTTGAGGTCGGGGTAAACGAAGAACCGACGATCCCGAGGAAATCGGGAGAGGAGCCCGACGAAGTCAAAATCAATGAGGTATACGGATGATTCCTTTAGTAAATTTTTTTTAAATAAAATAGATTTGAAGAAATACTCTTGTTGTTAATTAAAGTATTTATAGTTTTGTGAAATTTAAAAAATTAAAGACGATGGGAAACTTAGGGGCAACTGAAATTTTACTTATTCTGTTAGTAGTAGTACTTCTTTTCGGAGGTAAAAAAATTCCTGAGATGATGAAAGGAATAGGGCAGGGGATGAAAGAGTTTAAAAAAGCATCACAGTATGATCCTGCTGCGGATGATAAAAAAGTTGAAAAAGAAGAAATTGCAAAGAAAGAATAGGCGCAATAATTACGGAATTGAAATGAGACCAGCACAACAATGTACAAAGCAGTTATTTTATTCATAGCTCTGTTAATTCTTGGTGGGTACCTATATTTTTCCAGGCCGGAGAAGGTCGTACTCAATGAGAAGGGTAACGTTGAAGGTCTCGTTAACAAAGCCCGGGCGATGCTTCAGGGGGAAAAGTTCTGGAAATATCAGCTGACAATGGCGAATGAGCTATATATCAAAAACAATACTCCTCAGTTGCCATCTTCTGCTGAAATGCAGTCATTGTACCGGAAGGTTCGAGAAGATGAAAGGTTACTGGATGAGAAAATGAAAGTTCTTTATACCACAGAAGAACAAACTGCAAAAACACTCAGAATGAAAGCCGACAGCATTGAGCTGGCTGGTAAATGGCGTTCCATTGATGATGCAGCTGAAGCTGCCAGAATGCAGGAGGTTCAGAAGTTCAAGATCATTATCCCGATTATTGAAAATAAGTTACATATTTCCAAACCTCAATCTGTACCAATTCCGAATTAAAATAGTTAAAAAAAAGCTGAATCCGGAGAATTCAGCATTAATATCTTTTGTTAACTTCCTGTTTAGAACAGGTAATTCAGTCCTATTGAGAATCCTATATTTCCATCCTGTACATTAAAGGCTTTGCCAAGATCAATTGCTACCACAAAATTCTGGTTCATAACAAGCATTACACTTACCCCTGCGCTCTGGTGGAACTTCTCAGTACCAGGTTTAAAGTAATTGGAATATACTTCAGAAGGATATATCTGACTGAAGGCGGTCTGAAGATTTGCAGGCAATTTGATATCTTTGGTAACCCTTCCAAAATCATAAAATCCGTTAAGTCCGAGGTAACAATCCTGTTTTAAAAATTTAAAATAGAGCGGTTTCCAGCGAAGTTCCACATTGCCCATAAAGAATGCATCACCCACAACTCTGTCAAGAAGAATCCCTCTTAATGTTTTTGAGCCGCCTAAGCCTTCGGATGTGGCTCCTGTAAGCCGCGATGTAATTACTTCCGATTCAAAAAAGTATGGGGAATGACCCGATATGGTTGCCTGATATCCTAACCTGTAAACCAGTGATAAATCTTTTTCAACAAGGGTAAAATATTGACGATGTATGATATATAATTTTGAAAAACCCCAGTTATTTCCCATAAATTTTGGAGCTGCTTCGATACCCATTTCAGTCCAGATACCTTTCATTGGATTGGGTTTATTATCCCGGCTATCCCAGGTTATTCCTACTTTTAAAGTATTTATCCAGCCCCCCCTGACCTCATCGGCAGGAATGATTCCAAGTGCCTGGTATCGTTCAAAGAGGCCCGGAACTGAATCGACCGAAGGAAGTAATTCCTTTTTACCCTTGTTGAGCTTATTAATATTGACAGAGTTCGTCGTAAAGTCCTGAAAAGATATACCAGCACTCCATTTTAAATGATCGCCTGAAAGTTTTCCCTGGAAATCATTCTTAAATCTGAACTGGTTTTTCTGATACCGGTAAAACATTCTCGATCTGTAGATATCAGATGATAATTTATTATCCATCCAATCCTTATTATATACTGACTCATATCCGTTATATCCATAAAAAGTGGCAGCCGAGTTAGGAAGGTAACTCAGATCGCTGATCCATTGGACTCCGGGGATTATATGACGCGATTCGAACATAAACCTGTAAATGCCGCTTCCTTTTGTATATCTNNGCAAGAGCCCCGTATTCAAACCCGAGATCAGAATCATAAGTAATTGCTGGCAAAGCGCCTCCGAAATTCCATCCGGTCTTTACCTTTTTCTCCTGTGCTGAAACTGATAGTATGAGAATGGACAGAAGAATAACTAAAAAGGTCTTTTTCATAGATTATAGGTTTGGTTCATTGTGTTAAAGATAAAGAAAAATGGAAATAACAGTCCTTTTTTTTAATATTTGCTACCTTAGAACCATAATTATACGACTAAATGCTTACAGATTTACTGATTACAAATATAAAGTCTATTATACAAGCTGAGGAAGTTCCGCAATTAAAAGTATGTGGTCCTGAAATGTCTGAGATTCAAACAATCGATGATGCATTTCTTTATATTGTAAATGGTCTGATTGACGATTTTGGTTTGATGACCGATCTTCATAAGGGCAATATACCTTACAAAAACCAAACAATTGAAATCATCGATGCAAGGGGAAAATATGTTTTTCCCTCATTTTGTGATTCCCATACTCATCTTGTTTATTCCGGCAGCCGCGAAATGGAATATATTGACAAAATCCGCGGTTTGTCATATTCCGAAATAGCAAAGAGAGGAGGAGGTATACTGAATTCAGCAAAAAAGCTCCATAAAACATCTGAAGATGAGTTATTTGTACAATCTATTAATAGGATTGAAGAGATTATATCAATGGGTACTGGTGCAGTTGAAATAAAAAGCGGATATGGCCTTAACCTGGAGGATGAACTGAAGATGCTCCGGGTGATCAAAAGAATTAAGGATACCAGTCCTATTGAGGTCAGAGCTACTTTCCTGGGTGCGCATGCAATTCCTGAAGAATATAAATCACATAAAGATAAATATGTAGACATAGTAATTAATGAAATGATACCTGTCATCACTTCTGAGAACCTTGCAGATTTTATTGATGTCTTTTGCGACAATGGATTCTTCAGTGTTGAGGATACTGAAAGAATATTGATGGCCGGGATGAAATACGGACTCATTGCTAAAATTCATGCCAATGAGCTTGATTATTCCGGAGGTATCCAGGCTGCCGTCAAATACAATGCTCTTTCCGCTGATCATCTCGAATTTACAGGAGACAATGAAATAAAAGCTTTGCTGAGCTCTGAGACTATGCCAACGCTGCTTCCGGGATCTGCCTTTTTCCTCGGAATGAATTATCCTCCGGCAAGGAAGATGATTAATGCAGGTCTGCCTTTGGCTCTGGCATCAGATTATAACCCGGGTTCTTCACCATCAGGCAACATGAAACTTATAATGTCACTCGGCTGTATTAAGCTGAAAATGTTGCCGGAGGAGGTGATAAACGCCGTTACAATTAATTCTGCCTATGCCATGGGCATTTCAGAAACGCACGGTTCTATTGCGAGAGGAAAAGCAGCTAATGTATTTATTACTAAAGAGATACCTTCAATAGAATTTCTGCCATATGCTTTTGGGAGTAACCTTATTGAAACAGTAATACTTAAAGGAAAGATTTACTCTTCGACCCCCTAGTTTCTAGCCCCCCAACCCCCCTTTAGGGGGGCAGGGGGGCAAAACTGAAAGAGCACACAATTTCTTTAGGGGGGCAGAGGGGTAAAAAACAGGAGAGAATGGGTCTTTTTCAAGTGATGGGGGAGCCAAAAAGTCAAATAAAAAATATTGAAATAATAATTTATCATGGAGAAGCAGATAGTCGAATGTGTGCCTAATTTCAGTGAAGGCCGGGACATGGGAACAATAAAACAGATAACTGATATAATTGAATCCATTGATGGCATAAAATTACTTGATGTTGATCCCGGAAAAGATACAAACAGAACTGTGGTTACTTTTGCAGGTAGTCCTGATGCAGTTGCTGAAGCATCATTCCGCTCAGTTAAAAAGGCTTCTGAGCTTATCGATATGACAAAACATCATGGTGCTCATCCAAGAATGGGAGCCACAGATGTTTGTCCGTTTATTCCGGTCTCCGGAATATCAATGGAAGAGACAATAGTATTGGCTCAAAAAGTGGCTGAACGGATTGGTAATGAATTAGGCATCCCGGTTTACTGTTACGAAAATGCAGCTACCAACCCTGAACGGCGGAACCTTGCAAACTGCAGATCCGGTGAGTATGAAGGGCTCAGAAAAAAGCTTTCAGATCCTGTCTGGAAGCCTGATTTCGGACCATCTGAATTCAATGAACGCTCAGGTGCTACGGCTGTTGGTGCCAGAGACTTTCTAGTTGCCTTTAATGTGAATCTAAATACTACATCAACACGGCGTGCGAATGCAATAGCATATGATGTAAGAGAAAAAGGGAGACCAGCGCGAGAAGGGAATACTGCAACCGGGAAAGTTGTCAGAGATGAAAACGGGGAAAAAGTTATGATCCCAGGTTCACTGAAATCGGTGAAAGCAATAGGCTGGTATATTGAAGAATATGGAATTGCCCAGATATCAATGAATCTTACAAATATAGCAGTTACCCCGGTACATATTGCATTCGATGAGGTTTGCCGTAAAGCAGAAGCCAGAGGTGTACGAGTTACGGGTTCAGAGCTTGTGGGATTAATACCTCTTAAGGCATTGCTGGATGCAGGACGTTATTATCTGGCTAAGCAACAACGCTCCACAGGCGTATCCGATGACGAGCTTATCAGAATAGCTGTCAGATCAATGGGACTGAATGACATCCATCCGTTTAAGCCAGAAGAAAAAATCATTGAATTTGTTATTGGCGAGATAAGTGAACGCAAGCTTATTGACATGAATCTGAAAGCGTTTATGGATGAAACCGCATCTGAATCACCTGCTCCGGGCGGAGGCTCAGTTTCAGCTTATCTGGGTGCTCTGGGCATAGCTCTGGGCACTATGGTTGCAAATTTATCTGCACATAAAAGAGGATGGGACGACAGGTGGCAAGAGTTTTCAGATTGGGCAGAAAAGGGCAAAGCAATTCAGAATAGTCTTTTGCATCTGGTGGATGAGGACACTAAGGCCTTTAATAATATTATGGAAGCATTTTCACTTCCCAAAAAATCGGAAGAAGAAAAAAAAATGAGGGATAATGCTGTTCAGGAAGCAACAAAAAATGCAACCCTGGTCCCTTTGAAGGTTATGGAGATTGCTTATTCAGGTTTTGATTTGATAAATGCAATGGTTGAAAATGGTAATCCAAATTCTATAACCGATGCCGGTGTTGGAGCTTTGGCCATCAGATCATGTATCAGAGGAGCTTTTCTTAATGTCAGGATTAATGCATCGGGACTAAGTGATAAGGTTTTTGTAGCTGAAGTAATCGCAAAAGGTACGGATATAGAAGCAAAAACATTGGCAGCTGAAGATACGATAGTTAAAACCATAACTCAGCGTATCATTAATCATTGATAGACTAGAGCACAAATAGTTCCCGGAAATAGCATACTTCATAATTCCGATAATATATTTAAGCTTCTCTTTTTTAATTTTGCACCCCCTTTCATTTTCCCCCAAGGGGGAAATGTTTAGCTACCTTTGCCCCAGTGAGGCTACTCTTTATACTCATCTTCAAATCGTTGGGATTTCCGTCTTGCACTTTTATTCAAAATAATGATTTAATCCTCAGGCAATTAATTACTTAGGTTAACA
>PMIL01000003.1 GCA_003157075.1 Bacteroidales bacterium
TAACATTATTCGTAGTTCAATTACAGGGTCAGGCGCAGGAATTACAAATGGTCTGAATGGGACTGCACATATAATACTCCAGAATAATGTTTTCTATAAAGATGGAACTAATGCAATAGAATTATCACTTCAGAATAATNNTGGCAGGATACTCAAAGTGGCAATCCAAATTTCAAATATAATAATGCTTCTCCTTCCTGGACACAATGGCAAGCTTTTGGTTTTGATGCACACGGAATAAATGCCAATCCTTTATTTGTATCAAATTCAGATTTTCATTTAAAAGCAGGATCGTCAGCCATTGGGGCAGGCACCACTGTTGGATTGATTACTGATTATGACGGTGCGCCTGTTGGTAATACACCCGATATCGGAGCGTTTGAAATACAAACTGCCAATAGCATTGTAATACCTCAGTACAAAAGTTCTGTAGTTGAAAATGCTACTCCTGCAAGCCTGGAAATCACTTATAATACTGGTCTTGCAAATATAGTACCTGCTGTTTCAGCCTTTACAGTAACAGTAAATTCAGAATTCAGGCCTGTAAGTTCAGTTGCTATATCAGGAACCAAAATACTTTTAACACTTGCAGTACCGATCGTTTCCGGTGATGAAGTAACAGTTGCTTATACCAAACCTGCGATCAATCCTCTTCAGACAACTGAAGGTGCACAGGTTTTAACTTTTGGCAATCTGCAAGTAGTTAATAATTGCATTAATATTGCTCCAGTCATATCAATAACTTCACCGCTGAACAACAACTCATTTGCATCGACATCAGATATTACTATTACTGCCAATGCAACTGATCCTGATGGGTCTATCAGTAGCGTTGAATTTTATAACGGCAGCACTAAAATCGGGACAGCTACTTCGGCACCATATTCATTTACCTGGAATGATGTGGCTGCAGGGACTTATTCTTTAACTGTTGTAGCTACTGATAACCTGAATTCAAAAGTCAGATCATCGGCAGTATCAATTACTCTATCTGACAATAATCTGCCTCCCGTTGTTAAAATTACCAATCCGGACAAAGGAGGAGATAAATTTAAAAATAATGCCAACATAACAATTGATGTATTTGCTTCTGACCCCGATGGTACAATTAGCAGCGTTTCTTTATTCAATGGGTCAAATTTACTCGTCCAGTTGACATCGGCTCCATATTCATTTATCTGGAAATATGTTGCTGCTGGTACATATTCGATAACTGCAGTTGCAACTGATAATTTAAACGGAACAAGCACTTCAGCACCAATAGATTTTATTGTAGAGAACGATTCGGTAACAAATGCTAATTCAGAATTAATAAAGCTTTATCCAAATCCAAATGATGGTTATGTTTCCATTGAATTTGTTAATCCGCTTAAAAATGAAAAAAGTAACCTTGTGGTTACTGATTTGACAGGGAAACAAATATACTCAAACACTTTATTATCGTCAGAATCTATACAACAGATTGACTTATCTGACAATAAACCCGGTTTTTATATTCTCAGGATAAGGGACAAAGACATATTGGTTACGAGGAAATTTATTATACACTGACTAATCGACCAAATTCAGTACAAAGATTAACGAAGAGCTAATTTTTTTTTCAAACATTTCTTCTTTTAAGCTTCTCTTTTATTATAAGGAAGATGAACTTGGAATTCCCTACGAGGTATCGCTTCCACATTCGTCTGGGTTCCTGGAGAAAGCGGTAGAACCATTCCATTCCTATTTTTTGCATCCATCTTGGAGCTCTTTTAGTAATACCCGCAATAATATCAAACGTACCACCAACACCCATGGTAAAATTGATTTTTTTCAGAACTTCCCCATTTTCAGCTAAAAAATTCTCTTTTGCAGGGGAATTTAAGGCAACAAACAATAGCTGAGCACCGCTATCTGCAATTTGTTTTGCTATCAAAGGTTCTTCATTTTTATCAAAATATCCGTTTCGGTATCCTGCAATTATATCAGGACTATACAGACTATTGTACTGATCAACCACCTTTCTTATAACACCTTCTCTGGCGCCAAAGAAATAACATTTATATTTATTTTCATATGCCAGTTTCACGAGTTCTTGCATCAGATCACAACCTGCAACCCTACCTGGCAAATGTTTCCCGAGAAAACGACTTGCCCATACTATACTTTGCCCATCTGCACTTATAATATCGCTGGATATAACGCTATTGTAAAGTTCCTTATTTTTTACCATCAATACCAACTTACCTGCGTTTATGGAAACTTGCCTGATCCGGGCGTTCTCCTCAATTGCTTTTTGAATTCGATTGATGGTCTCCTCCATTGTAAGGGAATCTATCGAAATTCCTAAGAGATCTGTTTTCATATATTAATATTTTAATATTTTATCCGTCTCGATCAATCTTTCGACAATACGTTCAGCTGTGTGCCCATCCCATAAGTCAGGTCTGTAAGGAATACGTTTAAAAGTAAGAGTCTGCAAATATTCTTTTCTGATCTTGTCAATGTTATTTCCTACCAATACACTTGCTCCTCCATATTCGCGTAACGTGACGGGTCTTTCAGTATTCCAGCGCAATGTAAGACATGGTGTTCCTAGTATGCAGCATTCTTCCTGAAGCCCGCCGGAATCAGTTAACATTATTTTAGCACCCATGTTAAGTCGGATCATCTCATGGTAACCAACAGGTTCAAGAAAAATCAGGGAAGGGTTTTTAATTATATTGTCCCACACTCCGAGTTTTATAAGACGATTCCTGGTCCTCGGGTGAATTGGCCATATGAGCGAATTTTCTTTTGCTACTTCATTTAAAAAAAAGTTAATCAATGGAATGATTACTTCTTCTCTATCCACATTTGAGGGACGGTGAAGAGTAATTAATGCATATGAAAAATCAGAGGGAATTTTTTTCCCATCTAAACTCCCGGCTACAAGGTTTTCTTTGATTATAGTTTCAAGTTTGAGCTTTTCACACTTTTCCTTGTTTACTTCAAGAGTATCAATCATAATATTTCCGACAAAATGGATCTTTTCTTCAGGGACACCTTCTTTTCTCAGGTTTTCTGATGAGACAGCATCAGGAGTAAATAACAGATCAGAAAGCCTGTCAGTAACAAGCCGGTTTATCTCCTCCGGCATGCTCATATCTCCCGAACGCAAACCTGCTTCAATATGACACAATTTTATATTTAATTTTTTAGTAACAACCGAGCATGAAAGGGTTGCATTAACATCACCGACCACGACAACCCAATCGGGTTGTTGTTCTAAAAGAACCTTCTCAAATGCTATCATGGTATATCCAATCTGCTCGGCATGACTGCCTGATCCAATTTCAAGGTTTATATCCGGATCAGGAATATTTAAGCTTTGAAAGAAAGCTTCAGACATCCGTACATCATAATGCTGCCCTGTGTGAACTAATATATGCTGAATTGATGCTCTATTTTCACGATTATATTTTACAATAGCCTTGATTAATGGGGCTATCTTCATGAAATTAGGACGCGCTCCTACTACAGATAAAATTTTCATTTCTGATTAAGATCAAGGATAAATATGATAAGATTATAAGCGAAGTATAGAACTTAGAATTGCCCTGAATGACGGTCAATCAAATAATGTTTCAGAATATTCAGAGTTAAATTGTAACAGATATTCAGATAAAGCATAAAACATCCACGCCTGTGCCCAACGCATATATGAGATTCGCGAAGAAAAATATTTATTTATCTGATAAATAAAATAACCTTTATCTGATTGCATATTATCAATTGTCCATGAAATAACTTTTTCTGCCAGATTTTTGTATTCATTAAACTTTCCAAGTTTAGCTAAGGTAATTATTAGTTGAGCAGGAGAATGGATATCAATAGGATACACCGAATTGCTATAATATTTAGCAACTCCTTCGTCAGTGAAAAAAGTATTAATATAATAGTCAAAACCTTTTGCTAATTGACCTTCAAAAATACTGGAGCCTGAATACTTCATAAAATCAGCAATACATTCCAGGTTGTATCCGGTATGGAAGCTGTCAATCCATTGATGGAAGTCTAATGTTCCGTAACTCCAGGAGCCATCATTTTTCTGATAATCACAACAAAATGTTACTGATTTCTGTGCGAGATCAAGCAATTCTATTTCTTGAGTAAAACTATATACTCTTGACAGAAGACGACTACCTAGTAACGAAGCGTTAAAAACAATAGTTTTATCCAATGGAGAATATGAAAAGGCAAAATTGCCATTACCGTCATAATTCCGGTTCAGGTCTTTAATTAAAAAATCACAGGCACTTCTGGATATATTGAGCAACCTTGTTTCACCGGTAATTTCATAAGCATCTAGTAATGCACTCGCTATAAAAGTTGTTGCAACTATTGTGGGCATGTTTTTAGGTTGAAGAAACGCTTTAGACTGCCAGTCAAAATTATAACCCCAGCATGCGCCACTAAATGATTTATTTTCTAAAGAAATAAGCAAATTGGAAAAAAAAATTATTTTATCAAGATACTCCTGTTTGTTATCCTGTGTATAAAGATTGCAATATCCTGAAAGAAACAATCCCAATGCTTTCGGATTATAATCTTTTTTAATTCCGGTAATTGCCCGAAGGTTCAAAGGTGACCGTTTAAAAAGTTGTATCCAGACCAATCGTGCAATTCTGTTTTGTGAAATGAAAGGCATTGCCTGAAAAAGAGTGCTGTTTAAACCATCATAGGGATCATAACCCTTGAATTCCTCACTCAAACAATAATTTGTAAGCTTGATTAATGAATTTTGAATTTTCTCAGACATCTATGCTTATTTGCTGGGGTAATCCTGTGTAAAGACTGTCTAAAATTTTAAATGTGGTAAGCGTGGAAAGGCAGATTGACCTGAAGCTGATAGGGCTTTCTTTCCCATCTCTAACTGCATTTAAAAATGCAATTATCTCTTCCTTATGTCCTTTACCTGCTGATTTCAGCGCTATGGTTTTACCTTCCCTGTAAAAAGTACCGTCTCTGAAATCATTAATAATGCCAATGTTGCCGGCGCCAAAAACTTCAATTCTTTCTTTCGGCATAGCTTTATCACCATTTGCCAGGTATGTGATATTGCCTATTGAGCCATCGGAAAATTTTAGTACAATAATAATATTGTCCTCAGGTGTGATTTTAGCATTGTCAGTACTTATTGATTCAGCAAACACTTTAACAGGTTCAGAATCTGTGAAATACTGCATGAGGTCAATAAAATGACATATCTCTCCGACAATTCTCCCTGCTCCAACTTCCGGCTGCTGAGTCCAGTGGTCTTTTGGTATAAATCCGGCATTTATCCTTACGTTAATTACAAGTGGCTCATTTATGTTTTTAAATTCCGATTTTATTCTTTCGCTAATACCTGCGAAACGCCTGTTGAAGCCAATCATCAGTGGTTTGGGAAATTGGGTTTCCGCTTCAATCACCAATTTAAGCTGTTCTTCATTTATCGCTAAGGGTTTTTCAACAAAAATATTCTTGCCTGCCTTTAACGCTTTTGTTACAAAGTCTGCGTGCAAATTATGAGGTGTGGCAATAAAAACGGTATTAATATCCTGTTTATTCAGTAGCTCATCAATATCCGATGTGCAAAAATTGAATTTAAATTTATCAAGAACGTTTTTGGAGCCCATGCCGTTTGATGTTACAACACCGTCCAGGGAGGCATCTCCCCAAAGTTTTACATTTGGTATAAGATAGCTCTGTGCAAAACTGCCTGCTCCGATAAATCCAACATTAATTTTTTTAACAGGTAAATTATTAACCCTGGTCAGAGTATTCTTCTTAGCATCATGCGCACTATATCTCAATAGTATTCCGATATGTGGCTCTTTTGTTTTACCTAATACTATATCGTAAGCTTTTATAGCATCTGTAATATCGAAAACGTGTGTAATTAATGGCTTCACATCTATCGCTTTTCGGGATAAAAGCTCCAGAAAAGCTTCCATATTACGCTGTTCCGTCCATCGTACATAAGAAAATGGATAATCATTTCCGTTTTCTTCATAATTAACATCATACCTTCCAGGGCCATATGAACAGGACATTCTGAGATCCAATTCTTTCCGGTAAAAATGCGGGTCACGCGGGATATCCATTTTCACTGCTCCGACTATGATGACTTTCCCTTTTTTCTTAAGAATTGAGGCAGATAGTTCAATTGGATCATTCGAATGTGCGGCAGCAGTAATTACAACAGAATCAAATCCAAATCCATTGGTAAAACTATCACATGCAACAACGAGGTTTGCATCATTACGGTTCAAAGCTTTATCAGCTGCAGTGTCATTGGCCAGTTTTACAAGGGTTTCGCTTAGATCAATACCAAATACTGTGCAGCCATTAGCTTTTAACAACTGGCAAGTTATCTGTCCAAGAAGCCCTAATCCAATCACACATACTTTTTCACCTAATTTGGGGTCGGCCTGACGTAAGCCCTGCATGGCGATGGCTCCTAAAGTTGTAAATGCTGCTTCCTCGCTACTGACATTGTCGGGAATTTTTGCAACAAGATTTTGCGGAATCGAAACTATTTCGGCATGTGAAGCATAATCCTGCCCGGCACAAGCTACTCTGTCACCCGGTTTAAATAATGCGTTTTTGTCCATTGATGAGATCACTTTGCCAGAGGTACTGTAACCTAGTGCTTTTAGAGAATCGAGTTTTGTCTGCACTTTTTTGAGAGTTGCAGTCAGCCCTTCTTTCTTTATGTTTTGCAATACCTGGGCAACAAGATCAGGACGTTGTTTTGCTTTTCCCAATAAATTCGACTGAGCTACCATAACAGTCATTCGTTCAGTTCCAGCACTTATAAGGGAGTATTCATTTTCAACTAATACCATTCCGGAAGAAATCCCAGGCATTGGCACTTCATCAACATAAAGTTCGCCGGTTTTAAAATTTTGTATAAGCTGTTTCAAGNNGAGAATAGCCTGTATTTAAGAGCTAATATCCGGAGTCTATAGATTCTATAAGGGTCATTTAAATCCAATTTGTAATACCTTTTAATTGCATCGCCAAATACACCCGAATAACGTCTGAAAATTATCCTCTTGGAAATGCCTGTAAGTTGATAAAATTCATGTTTGCGGCGAACTGCTCCAAAATTATCGACAAATACTCCTTCATACTGTTCGCTTATTCGCATCCACATATCACCATCTTCCCCATTGATGTAATTCTCATTAAACAGGCCAACGTTGTCAAAAACATATCTGTGAAAAAGAAAGACGTTAGTGCAAACGATATTATTAGCTGAGATCACCGGGTATAAAATGTTCTTTCTTGTCAGATGATCTTTTGTCCATGCTCTGAAAAATCTGGAATCGCCATTATCCTTGACCTCAAGAATCCGGCAAAATGCAAAACCGAATCTGTCGTCAGCTTCCAATGATGAAGAAATCTTTTTGAGGTGACCGGGTAAAAAGTAATCATCGGAATCTAAAAAACAGATGTTAGGTTTCGTTGAGGCTCTTATTCCCCTGTTCCTGGTGCTTGCCGCTCCCTGTGTNNGAACCATCATCAGATATCACAATTTCGATATCCCCATCATAATCCTGAATTAAAACACTCCCGATCGCTTCAGCAATGAAATTTTCCCTGTTATAAGTCGGTATAATAATACTGATACCTCTCATTATCAAACTATTTCTTATGGTTTTAATTTAAATACTATGATTAGTGAAGATTTTGACATTGTCAAAATTAACTTCACTGTTTCTAATTCTGTCGATAATAATTCCGTCCTTGTTAAAATCAGGATGCACCATTATTTCTAATTTTTTACTTTTAAAAAACGTTGGATCCTGCTCTAATTGCCGGATTGCCTCTAACTGATTTCCCAAAAAATCGGAATAATTTACACCGTATAATTTTATCATTCTGTTTATTATTATACGGTAGCCCGATTTATAAAATCTGGTTGACCGGTTAAGGTTATTAAGAATCCGCATCGAAGGAATATTATACTTTTTTAATAATGTCAGAATAATTTGTGTTACTGACAATGACTCATGAATGTGATGATGCGTATCAATATGGGTTATTTGAATTCCGGCATTTCTGACTTTCATAATCTGAGCAGCAAATTCATTATATATTATCTCCTTACCTATTTTCGATAAAAAGAATAATTTTCTCTTATGCATTTTAATATCAGCATAATCATTATCATGCTCATTATCATTATAATATTCTCTTATAAGCTTGTTTGATGTTAAAGGCTGACCTTCAGTAAGCGCTAAATGGATCCCTATTTTTGCAGTAATATTATGTTTTTGAGCTAATTCTATGGCTTCATCAAATCCTGGCCTGTTAGCCAGAATTGTTGCACTATTGATTAGACCTTTCTCAAATGATTCAATAATTGCATTATTAACGGATGCATTTAACCCAAAGTCGTCAGCATTAATTACTAATTTTTCCATGAAATCAGCTTACAGCAATTGGAAAATTTATTTATACTCCTTATATAAAATATTAAATAAACCTACTATTCCCCCAATGCCTTCTGAGATCGTAAATATGCCCCAGTATTTTTTTCTTATCGGCAATGGGAGAATTATAAGTGCACAAATTCCTGAGAAAATGTATGCACAGCTTATCAGAATCTTTTTAAGAATAGCGAAATATTCCCTTTCCAGCTTCAGGACATAAGTATATGTACTGGCACCCCGGTAAATCCTTTTAATCAACCATTTTATATTTGCCCGGCTTCCGGGAATCGTTTCATAAACTACGGCATCAGCAGCCCAGAATATCCTGGCCCCTTTATTCAATATCTGAATTCCGAAGTAACTATCACCCGAACCGATAACATTAAACCTAGGATCAAACCAGACATCAAATTTTTTCAGCGACACACAATTCAGTATCAGATTATTAGTTTCCACTAAGCATATCTGGGCATTATTCGGATAAGTTTTTCTTATAAACCAATAAGAAATATTCTCGGATATCGTTTTATCAAGAACTGCTATTGCCGGCCCTCTTACAGCATCTGCATCATTATTTAAAATTGTTTTTACCAATTCATTTAACCATTCAGCAGCCACATATTCATCATCATCAACAAAAACTAAAAAATCGGGATTAAATGACAGTGCTCTTTTAATTGACTCATTTCGAACATTTGAAATGCCTTTTAACGGATGACAGGAATAATCTATTAAAAATAAATCATTATATTTTTCTTTAAGTTCATTTATTACTGGTTCAGCTGTTTTTTTTTCATCATTGTCTACAACAATAATATAAACCTCCTTTATTAAAGCTTTATCAAAATTACTCACAACAATACTTTGAACCAGTTTTTTAAGCATTTCCTGTCGCTTAAAAGTAGGAATGCAAATTGCTACATTATTCATTTTCGTAAAATATTAAGATAGTCTTAATTTGATAGTAAGTCATCAAAATTCTTCAATGTTGCCTGAAAGGAGTATTTTGCAAGAAAACAGTTTCTGCTGTATTCATTGAATTTTTCTCTTTTTACAGAACAATAGTTATTTATGGTATGAATAAATTCTTCTTTGTTATTACATAATGCCCCGGCTTTTTGATAATCTAAATCATAGCCTTCAAAAGCTTCTTTTGTGCCGATAATATTTTTCCCATACATCAACGATTCGCATGTTTTAACTTTCATACCGCCTCCTATAAATATCGGAGAGAGAACATAATCCGCTTTACTTAATATTTGAGATAAGTCTGGAATATAGCCAAGGAATTCAATTTTAGGATGTTTAAATTTCTCCTTCAATACATCCATCCCTGTGCCAACAATTTGCAGTTTTATGTCAACATGGTCGAGAACATTACTGACAAACCATTTCAGTCCATGAATATTAGGCAACCAATTGTTACCAATAAAGATTAAAGTTGAAGGTGACGATGTAAGTTCTGTCACTTCACTTTTAAATGTATCTGCTAAGCTGATGGGAATTATACTTATTTTAGTGACTCCGTATATTCTTTGCAATTCCATACAGTCACGCTTATTTAAGACGACAAGTTTATCGGAATACTTACAGGCTTTTTTCTCATTGTAATACATTATGAGAATGTTCCAGATGCGAAGAGGATTTGCTTTTGTTCTTTGACATTGTATATTATATTCAACATTATGGAAGAAACATATTATTTTCCCTTTATAATTTGACCTTTTCAAATACCAGGCAATTACCCCGTAAAATGATTGATCAATAAATACATAGTCATATTTCTGTGAAATATTAATAATATTCTTTAATTTCCCAGGTGTTAAACCCCAGTAAAAGCCTAATAATAAGTAAAGTCTCTTTAAAATACTCCGGTGAAGAGGAAGTTTTTTTTCCACTAAATTTATTACCTCAATATTGTCTGAACCAATCAATTCGCAAAACGACAAATAATTCCTGTTAGTGCACTGGAATCCTCCATGGTGTTTTACAAATACGTCTCTGGAACTGATATAGAGCAACTTCATATTTATTATTAGCACTTTTACGTGATTAATCTGAAACAAAAGACCTTTTAAGGATTCCTGCTGTTGATTTGTAAATCTTAAAATAATATAACAGTAAAATTCTTCGCATCTGAAATGTATTTTCCTCCAGGGCAAGATTTAGTCTTTGCATAAGAGGCGCTATCTCTCCAAAAGCGACATATTTGATTCTTGATTTGGCTATTCGCATAAACCATGCTCTGATATGCTTTTTCAGACTGCAATCTTCAATTTTAATTTCACCATGTTTTGATTCCAGGTACAACCAGCTTGCAAAGGCCAGTTGAGCATTTAACTTTCGCCTAACAATCTCCTTGTTATGCACTAGAGAACAGATATTATATGAGCTTATTCGCCAGCTGACTTTTGAGTTCTCAATGTTCCTTATACCTTTATTTTTGCCTAATTTAATCCAGGTTGCATCATCGCTGCACCAGGCTAAATCAAAATTCTGAAACCGATTCTTATTATAAAAATGTGATTTTCTGAATATATACTCAACCACAGTACTAAAGTATCCTACGTAAAGCTTCTTTATTAAAAATTCTTCGCTTGTCAAAATCTCAGGAAAAGAATAAAAATTTCCAATAATATTTTCAGACTCATCGATTTTCAAAACATTAAAGTGAAAAAGATCAAATTCAGGATACTGGTCCAGTGCCAGGTAAAAGTTTTCGACGCATGCTGAATCCATTATATCATCATCAGAAAATAACCACACCCATTCTTCATCACCAACTAAGTCTATACATCTCTCCCATTGGGCAACCAGATCCTTTCCGCCTAAATTATCATCAAAATGTCTATATGTTATGTGGATCCTGTTTTCATACTTTTTTACAATNNGTCTATATGTTATGTGGATTCTGTCTTCATACTTTTTCACAATGTCGTATAAGTTGTCAGGACTACAGTCATCGCCAATGTAAAGCGTGAATTCTTTATTTGTCTGATTGGCGATTGATAACAGAGCCTGATCAAAAAATATGCTTTTATATGCGGGGATGACGATTGCTAATTTTGGCATGTGACTAACACCTTTTGTTCATGATCTAGGTTGAAGATATAGAATATCTTGTCAGTTCCAGTTGATCTAAATATTGTATTTGATAGAGGTAAATTACTAACACTGTGCAAATCAAAAAATTGTACGAATAGATCGTATCAGACGTTAAACTGGTTACTAAAAGAAACCATAAGTAATATTTTAGATAGTAATAATTTTTGGGTAAAGGAAGGCTAAAGCTCTTAATCCAGATGAGAATATACCCTAGAACTCCAATAATTCCAAACATGGCGTATACAGCAATTATACCAACATCTGACATATAAAGACCATACTGATTTAATGAATCGACAAATCTGCTATAGGAAGAGTCTTCGCCGGATGGCACGCCATTACCAAAAACCTTATTAATATTAGTAGGTGATAATTCAGTAAGAAAATAAGCACCTGACAAAACACGTAGATTATCCCTGCCTTCCTGGGCAGTTTGTTCCTGTGTTTCAACTAGTCCTCTGATAATTACATTATTAGAAACTGTAATATAGTACACTAGTAATCCACTAAAAAGAACCATTACAACCACTTTTTTAAAAATGGATACATCTTTAATAAAATGGTAAACAAAGATTATTAATACTCCAAGAATGAATTGCCGGGTAGCTTGTATTATTGGAATAGCCAGGCCTGCAAATGACAAAGCAATCCAGAATAACCTGTATTTCTTTTGAGAAGTTAATTTATTCAGCGCCATAAATGAGGCAAGAAATAAGCCTCCCTGCCCGGCTATGTATACTCTGACAGTACCTCGTTCTTCTGTGAATTCTTCTCCACTTCCAAAAACTACTGTCTGGCTATGTAATAATTGATAGAAAAAGAGTCCGATATAGATTATGCCGTAAGCCACAATTATTTTTTCAATAGTTTGTACAGGAATTCTTTTTTGCAGAAGGTAAAAGAAGAATACCCATAACATCATGGGAATTGTGCCTAACAGGCAGTTTGTAAAACCTTGCCCCCATGACAGGTGTGCAAAAACCATGGAGATCAGCATAGCTAATACTATTAGTTGTACGGGCAAAACGAATCCCTCACGTTGAGTGATGAAAAAGGGTATTGATATTGCTATAGCAAAAGAAACATAGAAAAAAGGCAGATAATACACAAAAGCCTTACCTAAAAATTTTGCTTCAAAAAAATGGAAAGAACAAACCACTAGCAGAGAAACTAACAATATCTGAAATGATTTNNAATTCACTGCAATTTTGAGAAATCGTTTTTACCTCTGGAATCTGGCGCCTGAAAATACTTACCAGATGCGGGTTATCAATTATATACATAAGTTTCTCTTTCAGGCCGTCAACAGATGCTTCCTGGTAAATTAAACCGTTAACATTATCCTTAACAAAATCAGGGAATCCGCCTACCTGTGGCGCTATTATGGGCAACTCACAGCTAAAGCTTTCAAATATGGTTTGCGGTGCTGTATCTGCGCAGAGTGATGGCAAAACCATGATATCAATTGTATTTGTGATATCCTTGACGTCTTCAGGATTATATCTGCCATGAAATCTTACCTTATCTGCATACTTGTCAAGCTGCAAAAACTTATTTATTGAATTCAGATAATTACTGTCATATTTACCATATAATTCCACCACGCTCTTCTCCTTATAAGAGTCTGGCATCCTGGTAAAAGCATCGACCAACTGATGTACACCCTTATAATATCCTATTCCGCCGATAAAGCCAAATACAATCTTATCATTGTTGACTTCCTTAATATGAGCTGTTTTATTTTCAGCGATTGTTGATCCTATGTGCTGAACAAGGACCAGGGCAGGATTAATACCATAAGCAGTTAGTTTATCTTTTACATCTTCTGAAACTCCTATTATAAGATTTGCCGAATTTAGTGCAGCTATATTTTTATTTAGTCTTGTACTTAATTGATCTTCTAATTTTTGGCTTTTAAATGCTGTAAAATCTGCGGAGCCGAATTCAAGATCAACAATTTTATCAGTTTTTTCAGGACGAAAATATTTTTTCAGGCTAAAAATACCTTTAATTAATTTGAAGATTACCGGCACTGAATTTCTTATTTTTTCTCTCCTTTTCTTATATGTTGAACTAACGCCAATAAGCTTTTTATGGACACAATAACTGCATTTTTGTATGTTATAAGGGCCTTCGCATATCTTATTGTTAAAGTCAACCATTACCCTGTGGGGGCATAACCACCAGTATTCATGCACTGTAACAACGACCCTGATACCCAATTGCCGTGCTACATTTATCATTGACGATGAAAAGCCAAAAATCTCATTAATATGAATGATTTCTATTCCATGCTTATTAATAAAGTCTCTGAACAATCCGTCGAACCAATCGGAGGTATCGACATCGAGGTTGTCATAGTTCTTCTCAATACCCTGGCCATTTATCAATTCAAAACACTTGAAATCAGACATTTCCTTAGATTCGTCAATCCGGATTCCTCTAAAGTCAAAGTTGTTACTACTGGCACCATTATATAAATAAAAGATTTCCTGGCTTTTCGAAAGCTCAAAAGCCAACGGTCTGGTATAGTTTGTGACACCACCGATTCTTTTTGGATAATCCCCAATTATCAAAATTCTCATTGCAATATTTTTGAAACTAATGTTTTGGCTGAAATGATGTTATCTTCGATCGAACAGTATATCCATTCTCCATACCTGCCAATGGAATATATATCATGTTTTGCAAGATCCGCCATTTTCTCTGATTTATCCTTCTCGCTCTCCAGTTTTATATGGACATATGCAGGATCCATAATAACACTTGAATAAGCAACAATTTTATGATCATCAATAATTCCTGCAATTTTAAGATCGTAAAGAACTCTCTCAAAGTAATCCTTTGGATCTGCATGCTGGTCCTTATTAATCCCTAGTTCTACATATATGCTAAGCTTATCTGTGTTAAAAATATTATCATAGTATCCTACCCGGTAAAATGAATATTTCTTTTCAGGAAAATAAACCCAATGATTTACTGTGTCTTTACCCTTTTTATTAAAACCGATATTAAATACCAGAACCTTATTCCATGAGTAAAAATCTTTATTATAGCTTATATCACATAAATCCAACAGTATAGGAAAAGGTACAGTAGATATAAGATGATCGAATTTAATTTCTCTTTTTGAAGTTTTTGCAACCTTATTTTTTAAATCAATATGCAGTAGTCCTTCGTTAAGTGTCAGCTTTTCCTGTATAATCCTCTTATATAATGAATTAACATACTCTATCGCTCCTCCTCTCGGATATGCAAAAAAACTATTGTATGAATCGCTATCGGGCTTCCTGAAATTTTTAATTATCTCTTCCTTATCAGCATAGGGAAAGAATCTGCCCATTGCATTAACATCTAAAAGATTTGTGTCTGTAGCGTACAGTTTTTCATTATAGGGAATTAAAAACTTCTCTGCAATCGACTTGCCAAATTTTGCAGTGACCATTTCCTTGAAATTGGAAAAATCGGGATTCCTCTCAGAAAATAAATCATACAGACATTCAATAAACTCTTTCTTGGATAACTGATGAATATTTTTCTGGAATGGAAAATCAATGTAACGGTTTTTATATCTTATCTGCGTCATTTTGGTAATCTCGAGAATATCGTCCCGATCCATCTCTGCAAGAATATAGTCTTTAATTTCCTGATTCCTGAAATGAAAAAAATGTCCGGAATAGTCCCATGTAAAACCCGCTTTTTTTATTGTTTTGCAGTAACCTCCAATAGAGGAATCCTTTTCGATAATAAGATAGTCATCATGACCACAAAAATTTGCATAGCTTAATCCGGAAATACCGGCACCAATAATCAGATCCATTTATATAGATTTAAATCCCTTTGACTTTAATTTAATGTATGCATATGCCTTCTTTACCGGCAGGTAATCCAACTGAGCTAAAAAGATTGTATATAAGGCCAGGATTAAAACTCCCAAACTTCGTATTATCATAGGGGCCAGACTGAGTTTACAAACATAATAAGAAAGAATAATGGTTAAACAGCTTATGAAAAGTACCAGTAAAATATCATCAATTTTCTTCATTACTTTTATACGTTTTGAATACCATTGTAACATAAGTTGAAGAATAATATTCCCAATAACCATACTGACTGCTGCCCCAATTATATGATAATGCGGAATTAAAAGGAAGCTTATAATTACCACGGATAATGAAGAAACTATATACGAAAACAGTATCTCCTTTGTGCGGGCTAGTGCATATAAAATACCATTATATATTGAAGAGAAAATAAAAAATGCATACCCGATAACCGTAATTATTATGGGTAATCCCAAAGAAATGAATTCTTTGGAAGTAAAAAGTCTGATAATATCATTAATAAAAAAAATATAAAAAATAATTCCACAGATAATCAGATAAATGTACCCTTTCATAATCAGCTGATATATGGAATTAAACTCTTCATGCTTTTCACTTCGGATAAGATTTGAACAGGTAGAGAACCAGAAAAATTGTAATGTTGTCCTTAACATTAAGAAAATTCCTGAAATTGAAAGCAAGACTGAAAAATTTCCAACTTCTTCCAGCTGACCAAAATAGCCAAGCATATAAACTCCTATAAAGCTTAAAAGCCATTCTGAAATATAAACAGGAATAAGAGGTATTCCGATCCGCAAGACATCCTTCAGAAAGTCCTTATTGATGTACCTTGTGAACTTGATTTCTTTATATACCCGTGAAAATAATATCAATGAAACTATCAGCTGAACTACATATACAGGTATCATGATACTCAGATAGCTTCTATATTTTAAAACCATAAGTATTGTTAATAGAGTACTCCCATAGGCAACGATGAAGTTTACGAAAACCAGCAGTTTGGATTTTTGGTAGCATTGATAAAGCATAACAGCTGCTTTAAAAGCAATCATTATCACAACATAAAGGATGATAGGAAGCCAGAATGATCTTGTTATCGATAAATAATACAGAATAATTGCCACCGGTACAAGTAAGATAAGAACTATAAGCGTGGCTCCGGATAAAATTGTGCTGTATTTCCTTGTTACTGATTCATGATCAAAATCTGAAGAGAAAAACATTCCGCTCCCATCAAAGATGTTCAGAGTAATTATGGGTACGATTAAAGAAGCAGAAGTTGATATAATCAACCAGCTTCCCAAATCTTCTTTAGTCAGAAAATGCACAATAATAGGTAACGTTATCATTCCTTTGATACGAATGAGAAATTGAAACAACAGACCCAATCCCGCATTTTTAAAAACAGCTTTATTGGTAGCCTCAAAACTTATTATTGGCATTTCAGATTTTTAATGTATAACAATATCATCCTGTTTCTCAAATTTTATTATTTTCAATTTCTTCCTTTTCGAACTTCCAGTAAATTTTAAGAGTGTTCTGAAGTATAAACGCAATCCATAGAAGCAATACCGGAACTATTTTGGTAAACATCCTTATTTCTGCGCTGCCTAACAAACTTCCACCCATGTAAAGGAGAACTATAAACAGGAGAAACCTGATCGGAAAATTAATTTTCTTCCAGTTCATTAATGTCGGGAACAGGCAAAACAAAACAAAAACAACTATCACCCCGCTGTGTGGTAACCTTAACAAATCTTTATAGCTCTGCAGCCTGTAAGAATAAGGGTAATCAAAGAGCATCCTGCCAAGGTTGCTCAAGATATTCTGAACAAACTTTACAGGATGCGATTTTATATTTTCGACTGCAATTTTTTTACTAACCCGATCCTGATCAAGGGAATAATATGTATACTTATCAAGTTCTTCTGAATCTTTCTGATGATTTGCCTTTAAACTGTCATAGTAAGCCGGATTTGTTTTCATCAACGGGTTCCTGGCTGGATTTAATGTCCACCAGTCCCCGTATTCTCCTTCGTTAGGATTACTCATCCAATATAGATTATCACCTCCTGTTGTACCCCAGTAAAACAAATTACCCGTTTTATGATGAGTGTATATTAAATATGGCGATTGAATTCCAAAAGCAATTAACAATACTATTAATCCTTTTCTGTAATTAATATTCTTACGTCTGACTATCCATAACAATCCCAAACCAATAATCATTGCTATCAAAACATAGCCAAATACAATTTTAGTCAATACTAAATATCCTAAGACAAAGCCTGATATATACATATATTTCTTCTGTAATTTATCAGAATCATTTTGGTTATATGTCTTTATCAGACAGTAAATTAGTAACGAAATTAAGAATGAGGTCAGAATTTCGGGTATCATTGCTTTCAAATCCTGATATGAGACGTAATATAAAGCCCAAAACAAGCTGAATCCCAATGATAGCGTGAATGACACTATCTGCCTTAAAGCTTTAAATAGAAAAACTATAGACAGATAATAGAAAAGTGCATTAGTTAAAGCAATGCAAATCAATGGTAATCCCAGAGCAATAAATGGCATTAACAATATTGGATAACCTGGACCAACTGGTATAATAATCTGGGGAGCAGGCACTAAATAAAAACCATGCAGAAGATTTTGTGCTAACAGGCGGTATTGAGGCTCATCCCCGTTAAACCCATTTGAATGATAAATTATTACCCAAATTATAAAAAATAAGAGAAATGGAAGAAACAAGATGTACGGTCGCTCTGTTATTTTATCTATTCTCATCAGTTAAGTTATTTAAAGAGGTAAAAGGCAACGGGAAATGATTTCAAATGATGTGAGCTCGCATTAGTCATAAGAAGGCTTCTATTTCAATTTTAATAATTTATATATAGACGCGCTTATATGAAACGATTCCTCAAAGTATCTTTTTTGTTGAAGTGAAATAAAGCCCAGACTTAATATTTGAATTGCTGCCAGGAGAGTAATACCACCAATAAAAAATGCGTGAGGCCGTTGCTGAAAGACTAATCCTATGGCTTTTGAAAACCTGTCATCAAAATAGACCTGCTCCATATGTATAGTTGGCATTATCTGAAAGGTATTAAAGAAAATCCAGCCAATAACATAAAGAGAAATTAACAATAAAATAAAACCGACTGACAGAAAGAAGATATATGGCCTGAAAATAAATCCGGCCATTAATCCTGAATAAAATGTGGATATAATCCTCATGCTCGAGGTTCTTTTTTTGCCAGCATTATTTTGATAGCTCCAATCGAGGTGAGCCGGGATCTCAATAATCCGGGCACGGAGGATCATTGCTTTATACAAAATTTCAGGATTTATTTCATAATCTTTTGTCTTAAGATTCATGTTTTTGATAAATTCAGATTTATAAGCTCTGACCATTCCCGTGAAAGTACTAAGTTTCTCCTGTGCTGCAAAACGCATAAATCTNNACTATGTCCGCATCTGTAGTAATTTGTGTATCAACCAGTCTTTCAATATGATCTGCAGAATAGCTTAAATCAATATCCAGCACCACAATAATGTCTCCGTTTGCATTTTTAAATCCCGTCTGGAGTGCTCTCCCCAGATTCAGATTCACAATATGATGTATGACACGCAGATTTTTGTAAATCTTTGCCAATGAGTCAGCAAGTATCCCGGTTTTATCTTTGCTGCCATCATTAATAATTAGTATCTCCCATAAATATTTATCCTTTTTTGATTCGAGATACTCAACAATAATTCCAACACTTTTTTCAATAATTAACTCTTCATTGTAAGCAGGAAGAAGAATTGAGATAAATGGCAGTTTTTTTTCTGTAGTCATTTTGCTAATTATTTATGAAAATATTTATTAATTGCGCCATTTTGACTTATAAACCTATGATTTAGGGTTGTTTAATAAGGATTGATATATATGGCCATTCAATATTTAAGCATGATAAAATATTAATAAATTTGTAATTGTATTCCTGACAATGAAGAGACATGATGCAAAAGGACCTGGCTTTATTTGATTTTGACGGAACTATCACAAAAAAGGATTCATTTATAGAACTGATTAAGTATTATAAAGGAACACGATCCTTTTACACAGGGTTAATCCTTTTATCGCCATTCCTTCTTCTTTATAAGGCTGGAATTATTAAAAACTGGCGAACCAAAGAACTGGTATTTACCTACTTTTTCAAAAATGAACCTCTTGAAATTTTTAAAAACAGATGTAAAGAATTTTGCCTGAATGTTATCCCCACTTTAATAAAACCTTCCGCATCAGAGGCAATTGAAAATCATATCAAAAATGGAGACAGGGTTGTAATTATCAGCGCATCATTCGAAGATGTTTTGACTAATTGGTGCGAATTAATGCAAATTGACCTGATAGGCACAAGGATTACTGTAAAAAAAGGTTTAATAACGGGAAAAATAGAGGGTAAAAACTGTTACGGCGATGAAAAAGTAAAAAGGTTAAAAGAAGCTATTGATATTCGTCAATTTTCTGAAATTTATGCCTATGGTGACAGTATTGGTGATTTACCTTTATTAAAATTGGCTGACCACAGCTTTTACAGATATTTCTGAACTTTGTTTTGGATTATATTGAAAAACTTTTACCTCACTAAAAGGATAGTTTCGATTTAAATAATTATATCTCTAAACAGCTTTTGATCAGATCCTCAGGCAGATGATCGAATAGTGAACTTAATGATTCCTTATTCTGAATAATTTTCACAGCTTCCGCAAATAACGGGGCCACGGATATAATTTTAATTTTTTTACTAAGATGTACGGCAGGATTAGAAACCGTATCGGTGGTTATTAATTTAGTGATGTGGCTTCTTTCGAGTTCTTTAAGTCCTTTTTCATTCAACAGCGAATGCGTGACCATAGCATAAACATTATTGGCACCTTTCATTTTTAATACCCTTGCCGCATCAATCAGTGTACCACAGGTAAGAGTAAAATCATCAACAATGAGTGCATTCTTATTTCTCACATCACCGAACATTTCAATAACTTCAGCTTTCTCAGAATGGTCTTTTCGTTCTTTATCACAGATTACAGTAGGCACATTCAGATAGGAAGCATATTTCCTTGCATTCTTTGCAAATCCTATATCAGGTGATACAATTACCAGATCAGGAATTGCCAAAGATTTAATATATCCGCATAAGAGCGGATAGGCATATAAGTTATCAACGGGTTTTTTAAAAAAACCCTGGATCTGCGGGCTGTGCAAATCGATCATTATAACTCTGTCTGCACCAGCTGCTTCAATACAATCGGCGCACACACGGGCCCTGATCGAAACTCTAGGCTCATCTTTTTTATCTGCTTTGGCATAACTGAAATAAGGAATTATTACTGTAACGGAATTCGCACTTGATCTCTTAAACGCGTCAATCCAGAATAGTAATTCCACAAAAGAATCATTTGCATCTATTCCGATAGTCTGAACAAAATACACATCCTTTTCCCTTACATTCTCCTGTATCTTAACATAGATATTTCCCTCCTGAAAATGAAATGTTTCGGATTTTCCAGGAACAATATTTAAATACTGACATATTTTTCTTACAAAATCAATACTTGAACTTCCCGCAAAAATTTTTATTTGGGATTTATCATCCATGTCTTTTATAATTTGAATAAAATAATTCCATTTGATTCAAATTCTGCTTTAAATCTCTTCCTCATAAGGTCTTCAAACCCTGGTTTTGTATTCATCGCTCCTATCTCAGCTATAAAGTATTCAGCTCCTTTTTCTTTAAAGGCCAGCACATTTTCTATTGTCTGATCCTCTAAACTAATATTATAACCCCTCCGGTCCAACCAATAGAAGAAATAGGATGAATTATAAGCGGTCGGATATTTTCCATCCAGTTTTCTACCCCCGCTTGCAAGAATCAGAGATCCGCCTGGAATAATTTCCGCCAAACGATCTTTGCATTCATAGTATCCTGATGTCTTATAATGGGAAGGCTTATTGGTAATAATAAGGTATCTGAAGCTATAGGCTATATAAAATGATACAAATAAAAACATTATGATATTGATAAAGCTGCTTTTTAAGAAATTTGAAATAAAGACAAACGGTTTAGAATTCAGATCCGTTTTTGGAAAATATTTGTCATAAATTTCAATAACTGAAATCCCAAGTAACATTGATACTGAAGGAATAGAAAAGATATGATAATAGGAAGCCCAGGCATCAGCAGTTGTCCGTGCGGCAATTATATAAAAGATTACAGCAGCGGCCAGCCAGCAGACAGGAAAGATAATATATTGTCTTTTTATCATTTTAGTTGAAACCAACCCCAGTATAAGTATGGCAGGCCCGGCATAGGTCCAGATATGAACTAATTCCTGCTTGATAATACCCGTAATAAAATAAGGATCCGTGAAAAAGTTCCACCCGACCCAGGGATACTGATTAGCAAGTCCAAGTGAATTCCCGTACAAAATGTAAAATTTATGGCAATAAGGATACCATAATAATGATGGAATCACAGTAAGTAGTGCCAGAAGAATGACTTTTGGTTTAAATGCAAATCTCCACCCCTTTTTAATTAATATTACCAGGGTGAATAAAATTCCGATATTTATAGCTGTTATCTTACAAAGAAGAGTCAGAGCCGTAAAGATAAAGGTCAGCAGATAATACTTTTTAGACTCACTGTCAATCCACCGGATAAAGGAATAGCCGGCGAAAATGTAAAAGAAAAACATCAGAGATTCGGGCTGAATTGAATTACTGATTATCATCAATAATNNTTGAATTACTGATTATTGTCAATAATGGACTAAGAGCGAAAAAACACGATGCAGCAATTGCAGTTTTTTTATTAAATAAGTATCTGCTAAGTCGAAAGAAAATAAGCAATGTTCCCAAAGAAAGAAGAAAAGAAATTATCCGGCCTGTGGGTTCCCAAAATCCGAATAGTTTGTATGACAATGCCATAAGATATGGATAGACCGGAAACTCCGATTCTACATAGCCTGGTCCGTTTCCACCCCAATCAATCTGCGGATGCAAAAAATCCATTCCATTCCGATAGTAATTCCGGGCGATAGAAGATTCATCGTTTTCACGCCATGTACCTGTATCGATAGGGTGAAATACATTAGTGCTCCTTACTCCGAAACCAATGATAAATATTACTATCCAGATTATTTTTTCGTACCTCATGATAAACTAAAACGGAAATGATTTTGGCCCGTATATTACAAATCCTACAACTAATATCCATAGTATTCCATTTACGATTGTCGGAACATCCTTCACAAGAAGCTTTGCCGGATCACCACCCAGATTGTGTTCATAGATCAGGTATAAATAACGGAATATCCCATACATAACAAAAGGAGTGGTCAGTATAAGTCTCTGATTTCCAAATCTCATAACTGTCTCTGCTGCCATTGTATAAAGAGAATATGTACCTATTGCAGTAGCACTGCAGATAGTGAGGATAATATCAAGAAGCTGAATATTGTAAAATTGCAATGCCTTCCTGTGGTCCATTGCTTCAGATTTAAGAATCTCCATTTCGTTCCTTCTTTTGCCAAAACTTATGATAAGAGCTAATGAGAGAGTACAGATAAACAACCAGGGAGTAACAATCACATGGATCACTATACAACCTGCAAATGCCCGTAAAAGGAATCCTATCGCAACGATGAAAGCGTCGAGAAGGACTACTTTTTTTAAACCAAAAGAGTAAGCGGTATTAAGACAGATATATGCCAGTATAATTATAAAGAATTTCTTCTCTAATAAATATGAAAATAACAATGATGAAAAAAGAAGAACAAAGAGAATAACTAAAGCGGATACTTTTGATACTTTGCCTGATGCTATTGCCCTGTTGCGTTTAACAGGGTGAATCATGTCAAACTTAATATCCCGCAGATCGTTGAGTATGTAAATGCCGCTGCTTGCCATACAGAAAATACAAAAAGCGACGACACTTACGACAATAACATCGATTTTAAATAGTGATGTAGAGAAGAAAAGACCACTGAATACCAGTAAGTTTTTGACCCACTGGTAAGGCCTGAGAATCGAAATATGCGACAGCAGATATGAGGAATGTTTACTCATCACTGATGCAGTAATTCCGAAATTCAGGTCTTCCTGATTATTATTTATTTGTGATATGTCCATGTAATGTGCTTATAAATTCAACTTTATAGGATTTCTTCAACCTGTTTAATACTTCTTTGAAAACAACAACCTTTCTTTCACTGTCAATATTCATACCCGGGAAAAATGCAAGTTGCTGAATTTTGTCGCCGCCAATTATATCGAGAGGATGAAGCAAAAAGTTTATCGGAGTGCGTGTCAATTTACACATCATGATTGCTAAATTTAAGTATAGCTTCATGATTGTCAGTGATATAGTACTGAGGTAAATCAGATAACTCAAATGAAATGGAATCTTTATTATTGGGATTGTAGTGACAGGGATTTCCAGGATCTGCTTGTCACCATCGAGATGGAAATAATAAGGTTTTAGTTTTCTGAAACCTTCGCTGAATTTTCCAAACAGTTCCTTCCGGTCTTTTTTTTCTGCTCTCGACAATCCCGATTTTGAAAAATAATACATTCGTGCCAGTGGCCCCAGAAAAGTCGGCAATGTCGAAGTATCGTACAGATATTCGCGTTTTTCCAGAACTCTGAGTAAATCCAGACTCCAGCTGAATCCTGGCCCTCGGAAGCCTTTTGGTGTCTGTCCCGTTGCCCTTTCAATAGCTTCTTCGGCGGCAATTATCTCTTTTTCAATCTCTTCGTAAGAATAGGTTTGAAGCCATGATTCATGATTATAGGAATGGTTACCAACTTCATGACCTCTGTTTGTTATCATCCTCAGATATTTCTTATTTTCTTCGGAATCAGCATCGCGGCCGACTATAAAAAATGTTATCTTAAGATTCAATTCGTCTAAGATGTCAAGAACATGAGGGACGAAAATATCAAAATATGATGGGTATGAATCCCAGCCCTCATCGCCATGAATTTTCATGTAAGACCACTGGTTGTCAAGATCCAGTGAAAGAGAGGCTAATGGTTTTTCTTTTTTCACTATTGGTTATCTAAAATTTCCATGAGTTTTGATTCAGCAACCTGAACAGTTTCGTTGACATTAAGGGTGCCATTGATTATCTGGGCTGAATTTATAATGTAGTATCCTTCCAGCGATGTTGCTATGGATGGTAGCTTTTCGGAGTAATTCAAAGTAGGCAATGCAAAAACTCTTCTTGCAGACGACACATTCCAGAATGTCACATCTTTATCAGAAAAGTCAGGATACATTTTAAACAACGGTTTCAAAAAGTACTCTCTGAGTTCGTCGCTTATCTTTAAGAATAAATCATCTCCGGGCTCAACATATTTTGGGAGATAAACAAGACTGCGGTTGCCCAGTTCAGCAGGATCGACCAATGCTGTCATTTCAATAATTCCGGTAAAAGGCGGCCAACTGTCAGTAATATTTGTCACATAATATTTTGAAATCGGACGGGAGAGCAGAATTGACGGACATACTACTCCCAGGTACCTGATTGCAGCATGTTTGTCAATTTCTTCCTTCGTCAGGGAAGGAGCTATCTTTACCGATATATCCGCATGAAGGGTTGAAATAACATTATCAAACTGATAATCATCGGGTAAATTTGTCTGAACGATCACCTTATTATTGGGGTCCCTGGTAACCTGTTGTACCTGGGAATTCAAAATGATTGTTACTCCGAGACTTCTTAGTTTTTGTTCAAAAGCCGTATTAATTTTATCATATCCTCCTGAAACGTATCCAAACATTTCCTTTTTCAAACCACTTTTGCGGGCCGAATACATCCTTTGTATAGTAGTCCAGATAAACAAAGCTGAAGTATCCTTGTACTGGTTGCCTAATTTTGCTTTTAGTAATGGCAGCCATATTTTTTCGAATACACGTTTCCCTGACCAACGGGTCAACCATTTTTCCACAGGGATACCCTCCATTCTTTTCCAGTCTTTTATGATCGAAGCAACAATAATCGTCAATCCGAGCCTGAATTTATCAATGAGATTAATAGGAGGAAATTTCAGAAATTCGAAAATATTCGACATGGAATATAGCTTGCCACCTGAGAAAAAACCGGTTTTGGTTTCTACCCACTGCAATTCATTTTCAATACCAATTTCCCTTATGATATTCCTCGTATTTAGATCAGACATGAGAATTACATGATAGAAGCGATCCCATACTACCCCATCCATTTCTACAGCGCCTGTAAGACCTCCCAGTTTCGGAGCAGATTCCAGAACCGTAACCCTATCTCCGCGTTGTGCAAGCCTCAGGGCCAGGGTCATTCCCATTATCCCCCCGCCAATAATCCCCCATGATTTTTCGCTTCCCATTATAGATAGATTATTTTATTTGCACACATCACTAGTCTGCTCGAAAATCCTTTATACTCAGGTACATCCTCTACTTTACCGGGGTCAGCTATTTCACAACCGGTAGAACAGGTTTTAGCTAAACTCTGGACCTTACTGAACTCCACTTTATTGAAATCATCATGAGCATAATTTTTGTTATAGAACTCAATAAGTGTTAACAATTCAAGTCCAAGTCCTTTTTCCATTGCTCTAAAGCTGTTGTAAACAAAATTTATGAATTCCGGTTCAGGTTTTCCTGTTCCGCGTCCAATTCCGTTATAGATAATATCGTTATGGTTGAACATTCCTGAATTGAAAATGTTGGAGGTGTCCATTAAAAATTTTATCCCTTTGTGTGCAAAAAGCTTACTGCTTTCATCAATATATTTCTTATGAGCTGTACACACAAAGACGCATTCTGCATCCTTCAAAGCTTCGGATAAATCACTGGTAAAATAAGTTTCCTGCTTGAATCTGAGCAGGTTCTGGTCATCATGCTTCACATAAGGATCGTGCATGATATAAGATATTCCCTGGCTCCTGAGATAATTTGCAAGTACAAGCGTCGGAGAATTCCGTGTATCTTCAGAGTTAAATCTGTAAGCAACACCCAGTAATGCGATCTTCTTGTCCTTTAGATTGCCAAAAAAACTCTCGGCTTTCTTAAAAGTGTGCACAGGAGATTCATCATTAATTATCCGTGATGTAAGAATAAGGCTGTTTGAAGTGTCAGTGCCTCTTTCAATATTTCTCCACCAGAGCAGTATTCCGTCTTTTGGCAGACAATGTCCACCTACTCCAAGCATAGGTATGAGTATTCCTCCGCTGGGGACAGTATTGGGAGAAGTGGTGGCATCATCTGATTGTGACAACATTGAATTAACACTGTCT
>PMIL01000131.1:0-2064 GCA_003157075.1 Bacteroidales bacterium
AAATCTTGTAATTGTTGAGTCGCCTGCAAAAGCGAAAACCATTGAGAAGTTTCTGGGAAAAGATTTCCGCGTTGTGTCAAGCTTCGGACATATTAGGGACCTGGCCAAAAAGAATCTTGGTATAGATATTGAAAATAATTTCGCCCCTGACTATGAAGTTCCAAAAGAAAAGGCTAAGGTAGTAAGTGAATTACGAAAAGCTGCCTCAGATTCAAAGAATATCTGGATTGCCTCTGACGAGGACCGTGAAGGGGAAGCAATTGCCTGGCATCTAGTGAGCGTACTGAAACTTGATTTGTTAACAACCAAACGAATTGTTTTTCACGAAATAACCAAGGAAGCCATTTCAAATGCCATTCAGACTCCACGGCATGTTGATATGAACCTGGTGAATTCCCAGCAGGCACGCCGGATTCTTGACCGGCTTGTTGGTTTTGAAATTTCACCTGTGCTTTGGAAAAAGGTACAGCCTTCTCTTTCTGCCGGCAGGGTTCAGTCTGTTGCTGTCCGTCTGATTGTTGAAAGAGAAAGGGAAATTATCGCTTTTGAATCAGAATCTGCATTCCGGGTTACTGCAAATTTTCTGATAGATGCATCTGCCGATGAGAATGCCACGATAAGGGCAGAAGCTTCAAAAAGATTTCAGGATGAAAAAGAGGCTTCGAAATTCCTCGAGTTATGCAGCAGTTCTAAATATTTAATAGGAAATATTAGTATCAAACCGGGAACCCGGTCACCTGCACCGCCATTTACTACCTCCACTCTTCAGCAGGAAGCTTACAGGAAACTTGGGTTTTCGGTTGCTCAGACAATGGCAGTAGCCCAAAAGCTTTATGAGGCAGGAAAGATTACTTATATGAGGACCGATTCAACAAATCTGTCCAGCCTCGCACTTGCCAAATCCAAAGAAGTGATAACTTCCGGGTTTGGAGCTGAATACTCTAAGACCCGACAGTTTAAGACTAAATCGAAGGGTGCTCAGGAAGCTCATGAAGCTATTCGTCCGGCATATCTTGAGAACGCAACAACCGCAGGAAGTCAGAATGAAAAGCGGCTTTATGAACTCATATGGAAAAGAACAGTAGCATCACAAATGGCTGATGCCAGGATAGAGAAGACCTCCATCTCAATCGATATGAGTAACTCTCCGGTAATCTTCCAGGCTAATGGTGAAGTAATTAAGTTCGATGGCTTCCTCAGGGTATATGCTGAATCATCAGATCAGGAAAATGGCGACGAGGACAGGTATGTGATCCCTCCTGTAACGAAAGGAATGCCGCTCTCTTATGACAATATAACTGCCACTCAAAAATACAGTGCCCCTCCCCCAAGATATACAGAAGCCAGTCTGGTAAAGAAGCTGGAGGAATTAGGCATAGGCCGGCCTTCTACTTATGCGCCAACTATATCAACTATTCAGAACAGGGGTTATGTTTCACGTGAGGACAGACCCGGTGAAAAAAGGAATATAAAAATAATAACACTCCTTAAAGGCAAGGTCACAAATTCAACCAAAACAGAAATTGCGGGAAAGGAAAAATCGAAACTTTTTCCTCAGGATATTGGAATGATAGTAAACGATTTTCTAATGGAAAATTTCTCCGAAATTGTTGATTATCATTTTACTGCAGAGGTAGAGGAACAATTTGATGAAATTGCCGACGGGAATCTGAAATGGACGGGAATGATAGAAAAGTTTTATACTCCTTTTCATAAGACAGTTACAAATACCCTTGAGAAAAAAGAGAGAAAGACAGGGGTAAGGGTCCTTGGAAATCATCCTGACACAAGTGAACCTATCACCGTAAGAATGGGACGGTTTGGCCCGGTGGCACAGATAGGTGAGACGGGAAATGACGAAAAACCAAGATTCGCCAGTCTTTCAAAAAACCAGCTTCTTGAAACAATTACTCTTGAGGAAGCCCTGAATCTTTTCCGGCTTCCACGCTCACTGGGAGAATATGATGAAGGAGAGATGGTAGTTGGAATAGGCAAATTTGGCCCGTATATCAGATATAAAAGTAAATTCTTCTCTCTAAAGAAGGGAGTTGATGATCCGTACAC
>PMIL01000131.1:2158-4377 GCA_003157075.1 Bacteroidales bacterium
TAGATCTGAATGATTATTTTAATCCTGTAAGTATCGAAAGTCCTGATTTTGAGTATCTGACCACCCAGGCCGGGTTTCCTCATAATATTACAATTCATACTGAAAACTCTCCAGTTAAAGATATCACCAAATATAAAATTGCTATTCTTGGAGTTCCTGAGGGAAGAAATTCGCCGAATACAGGTTCACAAAAAGGGCCCGATTATATCAGGGGGCAATTATACAGACTTGCAAAAATTCCCGGAAGATCAAAAATAATTGATCTTGGCAATATGAAACAGGGTGTTACATTCAACGATACAATTGCAGGTCTGACAGACGTATTGAATTTATTAATCAGCGAGCATGTCTTTCCGGTAATCGTTGGGGGCAGCAGTGCTCTCATTCCGGCTATTGACAAGGCTGTATCGCAGATTCTGTCAAGGTATACTTTAACCTGCGTTGATCCGAGAATCGATTACAGCAATGACCGGAAAGAGCCTGATTCTTTTAACTATCTGAATTCGCTTTTTAGTAATCATAAGAGTACTTTCTCCCATTATATCAACATTGGTTACCAGACTTACCTTAATGACCAACAAATAATAAACAGATTTCTGAAACGAAGATCAGAACTTGTAAGGATCGGTGATGTGAGACAGGCAATACATCTCACTGAGCCTCTGTTCAGAGATTCTGATGTCGCAATATTTGATATTTCTGCTATAAGACAATCTGATGCACCCGGTACGATAAGTCCTTCTCCAAATGGTTTTTATGGAGAAGAGATCTGTCTTCTTTCACGATATGCCGGAATATCTGACAAACTCAGAGTTTTTGGCCTTTTTGATGTAAATCCCGAATTTGATTTACGAGATCAGACTACCGGTCTGGCTGCCCAGATACTCTGGTTCTTTCTTGAGGGATTCTCTCAGAAACAGTATGAAACCCCGGTTTTGAATCTCAGTAATTCAGGAAGATTTATTAAATACCATGTACGTGTAACCAATCTGGAAGATGATCTGATATTTGTAAAAAGCAATCTGACAGACAGATGGTGGATTGAACTTATTGCAGAAAAAGATCAGGCTTTCTATGTTGCCTGTTCGCATGAAGATTATCTTAAAGCCAACCGTAACGAAGTTCCAGACAGATGGGTTCAGGCCATCGAAAGATTAAAGTAAAACAAAATGGTGGTTCGTTCGTATAACAGGTATTTATAAATTTTAAATAAATACAGGTAAATTTGTAAACAACTTAGAATTTTACTTATTTTACTTGTTCAATCAATGTGCGTTGCAACAGCAAATAGAGAGATGAAAAAACTAAATATTGCATTTCTTTTATTATTGTTTTCAGTTCAGCTCGTTTTGGCTCAACAAGATCCACTTTCGAGCCAGTATATGTTCAATACACTCACTTTTAATCCCGGTGTTGCAGGTACTTCGGGAATGATATGTGCCACAGCGATGAACCGCCAGCAATGGCTTGGTTTCAAGGGTGCTCCGGCAACCACTCTCTTTAACATAAGCGCTCCTATTTCTCCTTTTGGAGTTAAAAGCGGTGTGGGTCTGGTGGTTGAAACTGATAATATCGGCTTTGATAAAAATATAAATCTTACCGGTTCCTACTCATATCTTATGGATCTTGGAATGGGCAAACTTGGTATCGGGTTAAGTCTGGGTATGTTGAATACCACCCTGAATCCGGAATGGTTTATCCCTTCAGGTGATGCACACACACCTGTTTCAGGCGATCCGTTGATTCCGGAAAACAAAGAGAGTTATGTTGCTTTTGATGCTGGTCTGGGTCTTTTCTATAAGGCCGATAAATATTACGGGTCATTTTCAGTCACACATATAAATCAGCCAAAAATCAAATTCAGTAAAGGCACTCCATATTACAGCAGACATTACTATCTGACAGGAGGTTATACTATACAAATGCCGAATCCATCGCTGGAATTATTACCTTCAATCTTCGCTTTCAGTGATGGTAAGGTAGTCCAGTTTGCAGTAACTTCCCTTGTGAGATACAATAAAAAGGTGTGGGGAGGCGTTTCTTACAGAGCCGGAGATGCCTTGATCGGAATTGTTGGCCTTGAACTTTTTAATGGAATAAGACTTGGTTATTCATATGACTTCACAATTTCTGACATCGGAAAAACAAGTTCAGGGTCACACGAATTTATGGTCAACTATTGCTTCGATCTCAATCTGGGTAAAAGCCCGATGAAATAT
>PMIL01000085.1 GCA_003157075.1 Bacteroidales bacterium
CAAAACAATTATATATAAAGAAAACCGGGACGACTGGAGGCATGCTGAGATTGTTGTTACAACAGTTCAGAGTCTATTATTCAATAATAAATTCACACGGATATTCTCGCCTACTGACTTTGACCTGGTAATTTCGGATGAAGCTCACCGGTCTATCGGAGGTAATGCAAGAGCTTTGTTTGAGTATTTTATCGGATACAAGCTTGGATTGACTGCAACTCCTCGTGATTATTTGAAGCGGTTTAATGCAAAGAATCCATCACGGAATGATCCAAGAGAATATGAGCGAAGGCTTCTTCTGGATACCTATAGGACTTTCGGATGTGAAAGCGGGACACCAACATTCCGTTACTCACTCATTGACGGTGTGAATGAGGGCTTCTTGATAAACCCTGTAGTCGTTGATGCCCGGACTGATGTAACAACTCAACTTCTTTCTGACAAAGGCTATGCCGTATTTGTACCTGTGGAGGATGAGGGAGGATCAAAGGATGAGGAGCAGTCATTTTTTCAGAGGGACTTTGAAAAGAAGTTTTTCTCCGATGATACTAACTCAGTATTCTGTAAGGCATTTCTTGACAATGCTTTCCGTGATACCATCAGCGGAGAGATAGGTAAGACAATAATATTTGCAGTGAGCCAGAATCATGCAGCCAAGATTACACAATTACTTAACGAGTTTGCACATATTCGTTTCCCGGGCAGGTATAATTCTGACTTTGCACTTCAGGTAACTTCTTTTATAACAGGAGCACAACAGTACACGCTTAACTTCTCAGATAAGAGCAACAATCTCTCCGGCACTGCAAACTTTGAACCATGGTACCGTACAAGCAAGACCCGTGTATGTGTAACAGTTGGCATGATGACAACCGGATATGACTGCACAGACTTATTGAATATATGTTTAATGCGACCTATTTTCTCACCGACTGACTTTATCCAAATAAAAGGACGAGGTACCAGAAAGCATAACTTCACGACTCAGGTAACAGATCCTGCTCGGGCAAAAGACATCGGGAAGATAGATAAAGAGAAATTTAAACTTTTCGACTTTTTCGGAAACTACGAATACTTTGAAGAGAAATTTCAGTATGACCAGGTATTAAAACTTCCGCGTAAAGGAGAAAGACCGAAACCTGGACCACATGTAACAGTGCCTCCAGAGTATGAAAATTTCGATCCTGATTTACTTTACCCGGTCAATGAGATTAACGTTGGGTTACAGGGTATGAAGATAGACAGGATGTTCTTTGACCGCTTTGGGGAGACGGTGAAGAAAGATGAGGTTATAGTACAAGGTCTTGAAGAGGGTAACTGGGATAAGATCCTCGACCATATTAACCGGGAGATCCTGAATAAGCCCGAAGACTTCTATACAGTTGAAAAACTCAGGAGGTCCATTAATACGGACCGTCGTGTAACGCTTCGAGAGATCGTGGAGTACATCTTCGGGCTGATCCCGTTCATTAAGTCGAAGGAACAACTACTGGACGAGGAATTTAACAAGTTCATTACAGATTGTAAACCCGGTGAGAAGGATGACATTATGGCATTGAAATACTTTTTCAAATCATACATTACGGACGGTAAACTCCGGGATATAATTGAGAATAAGAAATTTGCAGAGCTTAATGTCAATCCTTCATTCAGCACAAAGGATTTTAAAGCTGTGCCGGAACACTGGCGCTTTGCCATACCGGAGTACATAAAGGATTATGTACCACTTAACAAATTCACGAACTGATAAGTATGCTTGATAGCGTAACAAAGACCCGAATTAATACTGCACGCGATATACTTGTAGGCAAGGTACCTGACCCCAAAAGCCAGGTTGAACAGATCACCATAGCTTTGATCTATAAGTTCATGGATGACATGGATGTGGAAGCAGAAGAGCTGGGAGGGAAGAGGACATTCTTTAGTGGAGAATATGCGAAATATTCATGGAGAAAGATTTTCGATCCACGGCAGAGTGGGTATGAGCTTCTAAACCTATATAGTGAGGCTATTACCAAGATGGATACTAACCCGGGTGTCCCGAAGCTCTTCCGGGATATATTTAAGAATGCCTACCTGCCATACCGTGATCCGGAAACTCTGAAAAGCTTCCTGAAGATCATCAATGAGTTCGAGTACACACATAGCGAGAAACTTGGTGATGCTTTTGAGTTCCTGCTATCAATACTAGGCAGTCAGGGCGATGCAGGGCAATTCAGAACGCCTAGGCACATCATTGACTTTATGGTGGCGATAATAGATCCGAAGAAGAATGAAGTCATCCTGGACCCGGCTTGTGGCACTGCAGGGTTTTTAATCAGTTCTTACAAGCATATCATAAAGCAGAACTCAACCAATTACATTCCAGATGAAGCTCCCAAGGTTATAAGTGAGGGAACTCAGTCAGTCAATGAAGTAATACTTTCAACTAACGGATACAACGGAGATAAACTAACCGCTAACGAACGAAGTACCCTTGCTGATAACATGCATGGGTACGACATCTCTCCAGATATGGTCAGGCTTTCCCTGGTGAATATGTACTTGCATGGAGTTAAGGAACCACAGATCTTTGAGTACGATTCTCTTACCAGCGAAGATCAATGGAACGAGTACAGCGATGTCATACTTGCAAACCCGCCGTTCATGTCGCCAAAAGGTGGTATCAGACCCCATAAACGATTCTCAGTGCAGAGCAACCGCAGTGAAGTATTGTTCGTTGATTACATTGCTGAACATCTCACACAGGACGGCAGAGCAGCAGTGATAGTGCCGGAGGGTATCATATTTCAGTCTGGCAATGCTTATAAACAACTCCGAAAGATGCTTGTTGAGAAATATTTAGTCGGAGTTATTTCCCTTCCAGCCGGTGTGTTTCAGCCTTATTCTGGAGTTAAGACATCAATCCTATGGCTGGATAAAGCCATGGCAAAGAAGACAGATAAGATCCTCTTCATAAAAATAGCGAATGATGGGTTTGACCTGGGTGCTCAAAGGAGAGCTGTACATGGAAATAATTTGCCATTTGCTTTAAAGAGAATTTCTGATTGGAAGGATAAATTTATTCATGCTAAACAGGCTGATTTTAAACCAGAGAAGAACATTTCATTAGTAGCGAGAGAAGCGATTTCTAACAGTGGAGATTATAATCTAACTGGGGAAAGGTATAGAGAACAGACTAAAACTTTTGCGAAAAATGAATTTATAAGGATTGGTGACTGTTTTCAAACATCTTCTGGTGGAACACCTCTGAAAACAGTTAAAGAGTACTGGGAAAATGGTACAATTCCATGGCTAAAAAGTGGTGAAGTTGGTCAAGGATTTATATATAAATCAGAAGAATTTATAACAGAAAAGGCACTGGCAAGTTCCTCTGCAAAAATGTTTCCTGTCAACTCTGTATTAGTTGCGATGTATGGTGCAACAACTGGGCAGGTTGGCCTATTAAAATTTGTAGCTTCAACAAACCAGGCAGTCTGTGCTATTCTGCCAAATGAAAAAATTGTCCCTGAGTTTCTCTATTATTTATTAAAGGCAAAAAGAGACTTTTTGGTAAACCTAAGTGTTGGAGGGGCACAACCAAACATTTCGCAAGCTATTATAAAGGATTTGAGAATTCCCCTTCCTCCAGTATCCGTCCAGGAAGAGATTGTTTCAGAGATAGAAAGTTACCAGAAGATCATTGATGGTGCAAGGCAGGTAGTGGATAACTACAAACCACGCATTGAGATTGATCCGAAATGGGAGATGGTGGAACTTGATAGAGTATGTAAAGAATTAACAGATGGATCTCATTTCTCTCCTATTACAACAGACATTGGCTATCCTTATATTACTGTAAAAGATCTTAATGCCGGCGTAATAGATTTCGCTAACAGCAAAAGAATTAGCAAGGAAAACTATGAATCTTTGGTAAGAAGTGGATGCAAACCAGAAAAGAATGATATTCTATTCTCAAAGGATGGGACTGTTGGAAAGACTGCCTTTGTTACAAATGAAGAGGATTTTGTGGTATTATCTTCATTGGCAATTTTAACTCCGGATACCAAGACGATTGTCCCTGAATTTCTATATCATATCCTCTCTACGGATTGGTTTATTACAAAAGCAATTGACAATAAAACTGGGGTTGCAATTAGAAGAATAGTACTTAAGACTTTGAAGACTATTACTATACCATTACCTGACTTTTATATTCAGAATAAAGTAGTGGATACATTAAATTATGAGATCAAACTTATTAACAGTAATAAATTGCTCATTAATCTTTATGAGCAGAAGATCAAAGACCGGATAGCGAAGGT
>PMIL01000151.1 GCA_003157075.1 Bacteroidales bacterium
CCTTCAGCTGAAGAACCCTGGTTTCCCATCTGGGTAGCAACTTTATATTTAGCTGCCAGCTTGGTGAGGAGGCGTGATTCATAAACAGTATGAGTCAGAGGTTTCTGGCAATATACATGTTTGCCCAGCTGAATGGCATTGGAAGCAACTACAGCATGCGAATGGTCGGCTGTTGCAACAATAACTGCATCAATAGATTTGCCCATTTCATCATACATCTTTCGCCAATCCCAGTAAGCCTTTGCATCAGGATTTGCTGCAAATACTTTCTTTGCATAACCCCAGTCGACATCGCACAGTGCGACGATATTTTCTGTAGTTTTGACGTTTTTCAGGTTTGTATTACCCATTCCTCCGATACCAACAACAGCGACATTCAGCTTGTCACTGGGAGCCTTATGGCCTAAGCCACTGACGACAGAGCTAGGAAGTATAGTCAGACCTGCAGCAACAGCACCGGAGGTTCCAAGAAAAGTCCGGCGTGTAATTTTGTTTGAATTCTCTTTCATATTCAGGTAAATTAAAATTTATAAATGCTCGATAAAATTAATAATTATATATTAAGTCAGACATAAGATCTGCCATATTTAAAAACATATCCGGAAATCTACAAATCTCTGATCCAGATATTTCTATAAGCAACAGGATTACCATGATCCTGAAGAAGAATACTCAAAGGTCCATGTTTCTTAATAGTATACTCAGGCATTCCAATATATTGGGTTGGGCCTCTCAGGCTTACATTATTCTGAACCAATACGCCATTTTGTATTACGGTAACCCTTGGAGGCGTAAAATATGTTAAACTATCTTTTGAGAAGCGCGGTGCAGTATAAATTATATCATAGGTCTGCCATTCTCCTGGCTTTCTGCAAACATTTACCAGAGGAGCATACTGTTTATACATTGCTCCGGCCTGTCCGTTCCTGTATGTCCGGTTATCATAACTGTCCAGAACCTGCACTTCATAAAGTTCCTGAAGAAATACACCGCTGTTGCCCCTGCCCTGACTGAAACCTGACACTTCAGAAGGTGTCTTCCATTCAATATGAAGCTGAAAATCGCTGAAAACTCTTTTTGATTTTATATATCCTGATCCTTTAGTAGAAATCAGAGCTCCGTCTTTTATAGTCCATATGGAAGGTTTTCCGTCCATGCCTATCCACTCCTTATTAATATCAGTGCCGTCAAAAAGAACTATTGCATCGGAAGGGGCATCCCTGTTGGTAGCGCCTGGTTGTATAATTTTTACTTCAGGATACCAGATCTCAGTCATTTCAGGTTTCATTAATTCCGGACCGGAAGGTATTGGCGGAGGCGTCGGCGCTTTTTGTTGTACCTGTCCTGAGCTATAGATGTAGGAGAACAGCATGAATCCGATGATCAATAATTTCTTCATTTTCAATACTTTTAGGTTAATTAATAGATGGGGTACATTTCATAACTAATAAAATGTGCATTTGTCTAACACAAATATAATGCGGTATTTCTTAAAAACCTAATGATAATATTTCTACTTTGACAGATTGAAAAATCAACATGTTTTTACCCTTGATACCTAAAGGGAACATGCTGATTTTTCAGCTTTTCACCCTATAAGGCCGGGGNNTATGAGTGTTATTTTGATTTTTGTTTCATTGAAAACCATTTTTTTAACTTAAATTAGCGGGAAGGGAACCACACGAACAAAGAAAATGCGCAAAGGGAAAATAACGATTAAGGATATTGCCAAAGAACTTGGCATTTCACCATCAACAGTATCAAAAGCACTAAAAGGGCATCATGATATCAGCAGCATCACAAAACAATCGGTAAAAGATCTTGCTGACAAGTGGAATTACAAACCCAACCAGATAGCATTAAGTCTGAAGAGCGGTTCCAGTAAAACTATTGGAGTCATTGTTCCTGAAATAGTTCATTACTTTTTTTCAACTGTTATCAGCGGCATTGAGGACCTGGCATATACATCTGGATATCATGTAATATTTTGCCAGTCAAGTGAACAATATGCCAGAGAGGTAAAGGCTGTTGAGACATTGCTCTCCAGCAGGGTCGATGGAATCCTGGTATCAGTATCGAAGGCTACGGAAAAATTTGACCATTTCAGAAAAATAGAAGAAAACGGCATACCTCTAGTATTTTTTGACAGAGTCTGTGAGGATATAGATACCGACAGAGTTATTGTAGATGATGAGTCTGGCGCCTATGAGGCTGCCAGGCACCTTATAACAATTGGCTGCAAAAATATTATCCATCTTTCGGGGCCGCCGAACCTTTTAATCGGCAAAAATCGCACTGACGGATTCACAAGAGCGCTAAGAGAATATAATTTGCCTGTCAATGAAACCAACATTATCAGGTGTGATTCCCCGGAAGATGCGACACTGGTTGTCCCAGATTTATTAAAAAGGGTTAATAGACCCGACGGAATTTTTGCTGTAAATGATCTTACAGCTGCCGCAGCTATGAGAATCATATTGGATATGGGTTACAAAGTTCCAGACGATATTGCGGTGGTGGGATTTACGGGCGGCTTGATTCCTTCTATTACAAATCCTGCTCTTACCTCTGTAGAACAGCATGGATATTTAATCGGCAAAGAAGCAGTCAGATTACTGATTGACCGGCTTGAGAAGGATCATGATGGCCCGTCGCAAACAAAAATAATCAAAACGGAACTGGTTATAAAGGGATCGACACGGAGAAAAGGGTAAAATGCCACATGGTTACATTTATCGCGTCTTTCATCTCTGACAAGAGATTCCTCATCGTTTTGTCATCAATCCAGGTATACAAGTATTTGCAAGAGAATAATGAATACCAAAGTCCTTTATGAGTAACCAGGGAACCCAAATTGAATTAGAATTCTCCCTGATTAATTATTCAATTTTTTTATTTTAGAGAAAATAAATTTTTAGACCACATATTAATCATTTTTATATTTTTTCAGAAAACGTTTGAAACATGGTAAACCGGTCATTTTCGTCATCGTTTTTTTGTGGTTTATTATTCACTATCACTATGTTATGTTCAAAAAATTATTAAATTAATTTCGTTTTAATATTTTTTTAATAAGAATTTAATCTATATATTTGTTCAGGGCAATCCATACAAAACTATAATTGCCTGATATAGAGATAACCTACTTTTCTGACGAAGATTTTTTTACATGCTAAACAATTATATGATAATGCCATTTCATAATATGACCGGAACATTATTTTCTACCTTTAATAATATTTCTATACACCTAACAATTAGCTAACCTAAAAAAAATCAACTATGGGAACACCGCGAAATTCTGTATTTCTATGGAGGAGAGGCATTCTGACTCTTCTCATTTTTTGCTTTGCGATCGGCTTCACCTTTGCTCAGGGAAGGGTCGTCAAAGGTAAAGTAACTTCTGCAACAGAAGGACCACTTCCGGGAGTTAATATATTACTCCAGGGTACTACTGTTGGGACAATGACTGATATCGGTGGGAACTACAGTATTACAGTACCCAATGAACAATCAGTTCTTGTATACTCCTTTATCAGTTATACCACACATTTGTTAACTGTACGAAATCAGACGGCTATTGATATAGTTCTTGCACCTGCAGTCAGTGCACTGAACGAAGTTGTTGTAACTGGATATGGTACCCAGCGGAAAAAAGATATTACCGGTGCCGTCTCCAATATAAAATCTGACGATTTCAATAAAGGCGCTATCAGCAACGCTTCACAATTGATCGCCGGTAAGGCGGCAGGTGTGATGGTCACAAACAGTAGCGGTGACCCCGGTGCAAATTCTTCTATCCGTATCCGCGGTAATTCTTCCGTAAGAGCCGGTAACGATCCTCTTATCGTAGTAGATGGGGTTCCCCTTTCAGGAGGCAATACAACTGCGGATGGAGACCTTCAGACACTGGGCAGCACCTCAAGTGCACGTAACCCGATGAATTTCATTAATTCCAGTGACATTGCAAGTATTGACATTCTTAAAGACGCTTCCGCTACAGCAATTTACGGTTCACGTGGAGCAAATGGTGTAATTATGATTACAACCAAACAAGGTGCAGCCGGCGCCAATGGTGTTGAGTATGACGGCTCTGTTAGTATAGGTTCTATTGCTCACAAAATAAAACTTTATAATGCTAGCGAATTTGCCGCGATAGCTCCTACACAGGATCAGGGTGGCAGTGTTGACGCAATGGATGCAATTCTGCAAACCAGTATTTCCCAGAACCACAATTTAGCTTTCAATGGGGGAAATGATAATATGAAATATCGCCTTTCTCTTGGCACTCAGGATCAGCAAGGTATCATTAAAACAAGCGGTCAGAAGAAATATACTGCAAACCTGAATGTGAACCAGAAGTTTTTTAAGAATAGATTGACATTAAATACTGGTCTTATCTATTCAGTTGTAAATGACA
>PMIL01000200.1 GCA_003157075.1 Bacteroidales bacterium
CCTCAGCTGACTGAAGACACATTTCCTGAACCTTGACTTGAGTATTGTAAACATAAAAACAAAGGCATTGAAACTAAAAATAGTCTCTCTCATCGTATCAATTGGTGCATTGGTATTCTTATTAATTCCGTCAGGAAGTATCTGGAAATCTGTCAGTCTTAAAAAGCATGGAGTGAGCACTGAAAGCACTGTAATAAGTGTTTCTCATCATGGTAAAGGGTTACCCGATGTTACTGTAACTTTTAAAACAACGGATAACAGTGAGGTTACAGCCAATGCAACAAAACGGCGAGTTGTATCCAGAGGGGATATAGTGAAGATATGGTATGATCCTGCTTCACCACAGAAGATAGATTTTGGCGATACAATTAGCTATAATATGAGAGGAGTAGCAGCAGCCGGCTTCATTTTCATTATTGGATTTTATTATTTTGTGAAGTATTCATTAACCGACAGAAAAAATAAGAATCTTGTCTCATCAGGAATGAAGATTGCTGCTGAATTTATTTCANNAGCAAAGATTATACAATAGACCCGGTTCCCTTCCTGAACGGAAGAACCCATGTCGATATATTTGTTGATCCAGCTGATCCCGGCAAATACTATATGGATACCACTTTTATGCCGATCGGAAATAATACAATTGGCTGAAAGTAAAAGAATTGTCTTATATTAATTCAGGACTTCGTCCAGTGAGTTAGCCTCACATTCCAATTTNNCAGTGAGTTATTATCACATTCTAATTTCAGGGTATTTGCATAAGGTGAAACAGGTTTTGAGGGTAATGAAACGCTGAGGCCATCATTTTCCTGCTCCCATTGAATATTTTTATCATATCCTAACATTGAAAGTTTTTTAATTTTTAAACCCTTCAAAGAATTTATGGTTATTGCATGATCCGGCCATTCAAGCAATATAGCATAGAGAACATTTCCTTTCCGGGTAAACCGGATATCACCGGATTTAAACTGGTATTCTCCCTTGTCCTTGTCCCATGAACCGATTTCTTTAGTGGTAGGTCCTTCGCCGTATACTTTCCATGGTTTGGTTCCATAAATGGCCTCCCCATTTACCGAGAGCCAGGCACCAGCTCCCTTAAGACGGTCCTGCATAACCTCAGGGATTGTCCCATCGGCTCTTGGACCAATGTCAATCAGCAGATTCCCGCCTTTGCTTACAATATCCGCCAGATAATCCACCAGCTCATTGGTTGTCATATATTTTGTATCGGGAGTGCGCCGGTTATAACCCCAGGAAGTAGGATCAAGCGCATCACATGTTTCCCAGGGAGTGTTAAAAATTTTGGTGATATTCCTGCGTTCCGGTGTTTGAAAATCACCAAGCAACGCACCGTCATCCACATGCCATTCTTTTGCATATTGTGCAAAAAGTGAGTTCGAAAAGTTATGTTTAGATTTGAAACCCGCCCTGGTAGTATCCAAACCCCACCGATCATTTGTCACCACTTCATCAGGGTTTTTTGAATGATTGTAAAAGTAGGCAATAACCTCTTTGCTGTTCCAGTGTTCAGCACTCAGGGGTTTCCCATTTGCGTCAAGATAGGGACTAACAACCACATCTCCCCATAGGATATCCGGTTGATACAAATCAACCAGTTCTTTTATAGAATTGTTCATGTATTCTACCCATTCTTTGTCGGGATATCGTTTATCCCAGAATGAGTAAGATGTATTATGATAAAAACCCATTTTGAGTCCCCGGGAACGAACCGCCTTTAGCAGATCTCCCGCAAGATCGCGATGGGGTCCCATATCCATAGAATTACGCCCGGTATATTTGGTTGGCCAGAGGGCAAACTCTTCCCCGTGTTTTGCAGTCAGGACTACATATCTTGCCCCCGATTTGACAAATAAATCTGCCCATGCGACTGGATCAAATTTTTCTGCCCTGAACATAGGGATGAAATCATCATACTCAAAATCAACGCCATAGTTTTGCCGCTGATATTGATTTGCCTCACCACGGTAACCCAATGTTTCCTGCTTAAAGACACTGTCGGGAATATCACCCTGTGCTGCTGTATAAGGCGGACCTAGCGGACGTTTCCCCCAGGTAGACCTCGGACTCATAAGTTCCACATACCACTCATGAAATGCAGGTACTGAATAAACTCCCCAGTGGATAAAAATTCCAAACTTGGCATCAGTGAACCATGCAGGAGTCGGATGGGTTTCAAGTGATTCAAAGGTTGGTTTATACAATTTCTTTGGTTTCTCCGTACATCCTGTTACAATGATCACCGCGAGAAAGAATGTTACTGCCTTTTGAAAAAATGTTAATTGATTCTGAAGTTTCATATTACAGATTATCTTAAGTTGCTGACTAGGGTGGAATATAATATTTTAAAGTATTGTAAATGAAAAATATAATATTAATAAATTTTTAATATATTAATCTGTTATTTTTATTGATTTGATAACCAAAACTTTTAGCAAGTATATAAGTAAAAATTAAGTGTTCACTGGGAGATATCAGAAATTGCTTAAACAGAAGCCTGTTAAGGCTATAAATAATTAAAACTGAAGAGTATGAATAATTCAAAAAATCCATCCCGTCGTAAGTTTATCGCCAACACGGGTATGATGACTGCAGGGGTAGCCCTCGGAATTCCTATGATGACTGCTGCAAGTTATTCCAGAATAAAAGGAGCCAATGAAAAAATCCGGACCGGTTTTATTGGCATCGGTAACCGGGGATCACAACTTTTGAATCTTTTCATGAATCAGCCTGATTTAGAAGTTGCAGCTCTTTGTGATATATATGAACCATACCTGCATCGTGACTACAGCAAAGTTGACCCACGTTATCTCAAAGACAGGTCCGGGCAGGTGCCCAAAATGGGTGAAAAATTCTCTAAAGCACCTGAATTTTATAACGATTATCGAAAACTACTTGAAAATAAGAATATTGATGCAGTTTGTATTGCTACTCCCGACCATTGGCATGCTCTTATGACTATTGATGCTATGAAGGCAGGGAAAGATGTTTATGTCGAAAAACCTTTAACAGCAACAATCATGGAAGGGAGAACAATGGTCAATGTTCAAAACGATACGAACAGAGTTGTTGCAGTCGGTCTCAACCGGCGCGGTAATCGGGCGTATCAGAAACTTGCCAAAGAAATTTCAGGAGGGAAAATCGGTAAAATATCTGTCGCGCGTGCTGCCAGGATAAGTAATATGTCTCCCGAAGGAATCGGGAAATTGAAACCGGAACAACCACCTAAAGATTTTAACTGGGATATGTGGCTTGGTCCTCGCGCATACCGGCCATATCAATACAATATTGCTCCCTACATGTTCCGGTGGTGGAGCGATTATTCAAGTCAGATGGGGAACTGGGGCGTTCATTACATGGATGCAATCCGCTGGATGATGGGAGAAACGGCACCGGTTGCCATTACTACCCATGGCGGAAAATTTGTGCTTGACCATGACGGGGATATACCTGATACCATGCAGGTTACATTTGAATTTGCTTCAAAAGCTATTATTTCGTTTAGTATTTATGAAGCCAGTGGTGGAGATATACTTCCTTACGGGGAACTTGAGTTCCGGGGAACAAAAGGAAATATTTATTCAAGTGAAAGAGGATACCGTATAATTCCAAGTCAGAGCGGCCAGTTTCAATCATGGGAAAAACTGGTGAATGCCGAAGAATATATAAATCCAGATAAGACTCTGGACGATGGCAGCAGCTCTGACAGTACTTCGGGAGTGATCCGAAATTTTCTCGATTGCATTAAAACACGGCAAAAAACTATTTGTACCCTGGAAGATGGACATCGTTCCACTTCATTTGCCCACCTTGCAAACATTTCATTAGCTGTCAGACAAAGACTGGAATGGGATTCAGTTAATGAAAGATTCACAAACTCTGAAAAAGCAAACCATTTGCTGAGTTATGAGTATCGGAAACCATGGAAAATTTGAAAATTTGAAATACAAAAATATGAATCAGTCGAGACGGGATTTTATTAAGACAGCTTCAGCAGTATCTGCAGGTGCTGTTATAAGCCCAAAACTATTTTCCGGTTATGAAATTTCGAAAGCCAGAACTTATTCTCTCTGTATTTTTACCAAATGCCTTCAATTTCTGAATTACAATCAACTTGGAGAAACACTTGCAGGTGTCGGCTTTAAAGGAGCTGAATTAACTGTCAGGGATGACGGGCAGGTTCTACCTGAGAATGTAAAGACAGATCTTCCGAGGGCGATAAAAACATTGCAACAGTCAGGAATCAGCGTTCCCATGATAGTAACCGGGATAATTAATCCTGATGATCCGCTGACAGAAATTGTTCTTGGAACAGCTTCAGAACATGGAGTGGGTTATTACAGGATGGGATACTTAAATTATGATCCAGCCAAAACCATAATGGAAAACCTGACTATCCATAAAAAAGCAATTGATAAGCTTGAAAAGATTAATCGTAAATTCAGGATTCAGGGTTGTTACCAGAATCATTCCGGAACAAGAGTGGGTGGTCCTGTATGGGATCTGTACTGGCTTGTAAACGGTTGTGATCCAGACTATATAGGCGTTCAGTATGATATTCATCATGCCATTGTTGAAGGAGGAACATCCTGGCCATTAGGGATGGATCTGCTCGCTCCATGGATCAGAACACAGGCTATCAAAGACTTTTACTGGAAGAAAGAAAACAATGAATGGAAAATAAAAGATGTCCCATTAGGTGAAGGCATGGTTGACTTTGATGCTTATTTTAAAAAATATGTCAGTCTTGGAATTTCAGGTCCGGCCACTATTCATTTCGAGTACGATCTTGGAGGAGCAGAATCAGGTTCCCGTAACCCTACCATGAGTATAAGTGAAATTTCAAACTATTTGAAAACTGATCTTAGCTGGTTGAAAAAGAAATTCAATGAATACGGCATTAATTCCGACTTAAAATAATGTTAAACCGGAGGGATTTTATTAAAACAACAGCATTTGCCGGAGCTGCAGCCTTTTCCGGAATTGCCCCATTTTCAAAACCCGGAAGGAAAGATTCATTTAAAAACATCACGATTCAATCAGTAGGATCAAACTTCGAGCGCGAACCACTTATCCGTCCTTTTGGGTTTAAAGGTGGTTATATGACAGAAATCTGGCAATCAGCCAATTTACTTATTTCGACAGCCGGAATCAAAAAAGTGGGCTTATGCACCCAAAGTGTCCTTTGGTCAGATGCTTCTGTTTTCGCATCTCATTCCGA
>PMIL01000004.1 GCA_003157075.1 Bacteroidales bacterium
GGAGCCTTCGTGAAAAATACAATTGCAAATGCAGTGTGGAATCGCACCTCTTTTATTGGTATGCAGATTGACGATATAGTTTTCGATGGCACATTAGATGACTGCTATTTTGAAAACTGCGTCTTTAAAAAGGTGACATTCCAGAATTCAACTCTTATTAACACTTTCTTTAAAAACAAGAGCTTAAAAGGGATTCGATTTATAGACTGTCAAGCCGATCGGATGACCTACGAATTCCTGAAAAACGGGAAAGCAGATTTAACTGGAACCAAGTTATTAGAGGTCATTGTATCAGAGACTCCGAAAATCAACAATTGAACAAAAAAAGAAAATATAATCATGATGAGATTTTTCAGACGCTTCAAAGATTTAGAAATTCAGGGAGAAAAAGCAAATTATTACGATAAGATTTCTCGTGAGCATCGAATTGGTGAAATGAAAGCGCAAGCAAAAGAGATATCCAAGAACATAAAAGATGGAGACACTGTGCTTGAGATAGCGCCAGGAGCGGGCTACCTTTCAATTGAACTATCCAAACTTGGGAAATATAAAATTACAGGAATGGATATAAGTAAAGACCTTGTAGAAATTTGCAAAAGAAATGCCATTGAGGCAGGTGTTCAGATTGACTTCCAACAAGGAAATGTTTCTAATATGCCTTTTCAATCAAATGAATTCAACCTTATTATTTCCGTTCTTGCATTTAAAAATTTCAAAGAACCAATTAAAGCATTAGAAGAAATACACAGAGTATTAAAGCCAGGTGGCAAAGCACTAATTATGGACTTGAACAGAAAAGCGTCAATGAAGGCCACCAAAAAAGTTGCCGAAAGTATGGGACTAAAAGGAACAACAGCTTTTATTGCGGGTGCAATTCAAAGGAGTGGTGCATACAATAGAAATGAATTTAAATCATTTATTTCTCAGACTGAATTTAAAGATTATGAAATCAGAGATTGTGATATGGGTTTCTCAATATACTTAAAGAAATAAATATTTATACCTCGAGAAAAACTCAGTTCAACTGGTAGTTAAGAAAATTGCAGCCTCAATGCCTGGCCATATGCAGGAACAAATAAAAGTGGCCTCAAAGCTATAATGACTGCCCGCTCATCTGTCACATCTGGTAAAAACAATAATATGGTAATTGTCAATGACAGCAAATTATCAGGCTTCTGAATTGGAACAATTTTTGTAGTAAATAAAAATAACAATCTGACAAACTGACCTGATAATGAAAATTCCTCCTCTTAAATTGAATTCCGACTTACTTATAAAGAAGAATCATCTGCTTTTAATAATTTTCTTCTCTTTTTGTCTGATTACCTGTAATAAAACGACGGACAATACCATGGTAAAGGATAATAATTCATTGGTTATTAAATCCGGATTCATGTGCGGTTGGGGAGCCGGGCAAGATTCATTAATCATATCAAGTACAATGATTAAGTATGTTTACTCCGTTCCTGCCAATTCACAGATACCTGAAATTAATAAGGCAAGACCTATCACTGATACCGAATGGAATAACATTCTTAATTCAATCAATCTCAATAATTTTTTAAATCTGAAATATAATTCCTGTAATATATGTGTCGATGGCTGCGATGAATGGATTGCCATTAAAAATGATGCGATATCTCATCAGATCAGATTTGGAATGGGTATTAAAATTGACTCTATTAAACCCCTTCAGGATATTCTTTCACAATTGAGATCAGAATTTAGAAACTGATCCGGTCAAGACGCCCATACCTGCATGGACACTGTTATCAGAGTAATCTTAACAAAAATTTTCATAATTTCCGCTTTACAAACAGAAGTACCGGATCGATACTTCCGGATACTTTAACTTTTGGAAATCAAATTATTCTACTGAATCAATTTTATAAAAATGAAAATTTTGCTGATATATGGAGTAGTTGCCATAACGGCATTTATGGTGCAATTCGGAGTGCGGGCATTAAAAAAGATTCCGCTGAAAAAGATTTACATAGCATTAGCGGCAGCGGTTTTGATATATTGTTTAATGATCTCATTTCAAGTTTCGAATTGGGTTATAGGTAATTGCCTGATAATAGCAATATCAATTTTAGCTGGATTTGCGATTGGAAACTCCATATCAACAGTATCATCATTAATTGTCTTTTGTATAACAGCCGGAATTGTTGATTTTGTTTCTTTTACCGGCGGATTATCAGCCAGGATCATAGAAGAATACTCTAAAGGTCATAATTTAATATTACAAAATCTCTGTATTTCAATTCCATTTCATGGGAAAATAGTTCCTCTTTTGGGTATCGGAGATTTATTTGTTCTGGGTATTATTTTACGGTCGTTGAATAAAATTGGTTTTGAAAGCTGGTTTGTACCGCTCATACCAATAGCCGGACTCCTTATTGCATTACTGATAGGATTGATGTTTCATGGAATTTATGCATTACCAATAATTGGTGGTGTGACCATAATATTTTTGCTCATAAAAAACTATTCAGTAAAAACGTGACATCAGTAAAACATGCATTTATCATACTGAATTATTAACTTTAATTGTTTATAGCAATAGAAAATTTAACAGAATTCAATATGAAACGTGAACAGTATATTCCATTTGATAAGGAATTCTTACTCGAATTACAGATTGCAGAATACACTTTAGAAAAAAAGGAAGCAGATAATTTCAAAAAGCTATTCGATATACTGGAACATTATTTTCACTATGAAGCCTTTAACCTTATCCGTAGATTAAAACAAAATTATGCATTATTCGACCCTGATTTAAATCCTGAAGTACGTGCAGGATTTATTGGCAAAAGTAATTTTAAAATCTTTAAAGAGACTCTGCTTAAAGTTATTGAACGAGGTAATTTCAGACGTGTTGACGAGGATACTTTAATCGAAGCTTTAAAAAATTCAGATCTGATAGGTTTAAAACTTGCAATTGACTTTAACGATTTTAAAGATTATGGATTATACGTCAGGGGTCATCATAGAACCAGAGAAAAAGTATCTAAACTATTTTTCTGGAAGAAAGAAATAGAGTTTGAATACTATGACCGGGTAATGATTTATCTTAATTATAACGATGCAAATTACTTTAACGAAAAGAAGGTTCATTTAAGTAAACTACCGTTTGATCCTGAATGTATAGTATTAAAAATCTTCAAACGCGTTCCTAAAAACGATCTCGAAACTATTTTCCCGAATGCAGTGCCCAAGATGTCGACAACAGATAAAATATTATTTTGGGTACCGGGTATCGGAGGTGGTATTTCGTTAATAAGTACTAAAGTAATTCCTGCCCTGGTTTTAATGTATGGAGCTTACAAATCAGGTGAGTCATTAG
>PMIL01000169.1 GCA_003157075.1 Bacteroidales bacterium
TTTGGAAGCATTTATTTGTTGTTTGTCATAATTGGCAGCAGGCTGAATTTTCATAGCGAAATGAAGCAGTTCAAATACAAGATTCCGTAATACATCGTATTTATGAATATAATCAGAGTTGATTTCTTCAAACATCCGTTCGTAAATGGCAGCTGATTTTTCTACCTGTTCATCCGACAACTCAAAAATATGGGTACCGTTTGGCTGAAAAACTGAATATTGATTCAGGTCACCGAATTGATGAAAAAAATGTTGATTGAAAATGCAAAAGGATCCATTCCTTACGGTATCAAGATGTTCCCACTTATAAGGTATCTTGGGATTGGAAAAAGATAATGCCTGTTTTTTAACCTCAACGACCTTATCGGCATAATGGACCTGGCTGTTACCTTTCACAAGCATGATTTTATAAAAATCACGACGCTTATAAGGTACAGGTTGGGCCTTGTCCCCGACAAATGGTTCTAAGTTAAAAACATTGAAATGCCCGATCTCATTTTTTAAATTTTCAGGTATCCAGTCGAATTTACCTTTATAAAAATCTGCTATTGTTTCAATTTTATCCATACCTGCAAAATTACAAATTTCAAATAAGAACTACATAGTACTTTCAAAATTCATAAATTTGAATCATAGTCTCAACCTTTTTTTCTATCCGTGACAATTAGGGATTATATGAGGTTGGAAGAGATGTCAGGGATAATAGTCATTTTTTGGGATAAATGATCATAGATTTGTAATCATGAACTATATTTATGTTAAAATTTGTCTTCTTATGCTAAACAAGGCTTAATATTTTTTCAATGCAAGATATTACACAATATGAGAAAACTCAAATTTTTAATTTTAGCTATTTTGGGCATCTTTATTGAGTCCGGGGTACAAAATGCCCAGTCTGTCCTTCCTTCAAAGGTCCAATTAAAGTGGGCTGGTTCTGAGATAGGCGTGCTTATTCATTTTGACATGCCGGTTTTTGAGCCTTCATATGATTTTCGTAAGGATTGGAATTATCATCCCGATGTTTCCATTTTCAACCCCAAAGAGCTTGATACTGATCAGTGGATCAAAGCAGCAAAGGCTGCAGGGGCAACTTATGCTGTTCTTGTGGCAAAACATTGCAGCGGTTTTAGTTTATGGCCAACAAAAGCGCATCAATATAGTGTAAAAAATTCTCCATGGCGAAATGGCCAGGGAGACATTGTTAAAGATTTTATAGCATCATGTAAGAAATATGGCCTTAAGCCTGGTATATATGCAAGTACAACAGCCAATGGATATTTGAAAGTGGACAATCCAGGGAAAGTTGTTTCCGGTGATCCTGAAGAACAGAAAAAATACAATGACATAGTAAAAACCCAGCTTACCGAATTATGGTCGGAGTATGGCGATTTGTTTGAATTATGGTTCGATGGAGGTGTATTGCCTCCTGAAAAAGGAGGATTTGATGTGTTGGCACTTTTGAAAAAATATCAACCTGATGCAATTGCTTTCCAGGGACCTTTCGGATATGAAAACAATATAAGGTGGGTTGGTAATGAAGAAGGGGTTGCACCATATCCCTGCTGGTCCAGGGCTGATTCAACAACTTCAGCTTCGGGTATAATAGAAATAAAGGGTCTGAATGGTAATCCAGACGGTTTATTCTGGTGCCCCGGCGAGTCAGATTTTCCCTTGCGTAAAAACTCTTCTTTTCAGGGCGGATGGTTCTGGCGTAAAGATCAGGATGATCAGTTGCGAAGCCTCGGGGAACTGATAGATAAATACAACAAAAGTGTCGGCAGAAATACCAATATGTTACTGGGGGTTGTAATTGATGAGAGGGGCTTAGTACCTGATGCAGACATAAAACGGATGAATGAATTCGGAGTAAAGATTAAAAAGAATTTTGAAAAGTTGTTAGGTGAAACTTCAGGCACTGGAAATGAATTCAATATAAAATTTCAATTACCAAAAAAGCTAAAGTATGTTGTAATTATGGAAGAGATCTCAAAAGGGGAGAGGATACTTGAATACAAGCTCACAGGAAAAGCAGACAATAAATGGCAACTGATCAGTACCGGTTCCTCTATTGGTCATAAAAGAATTGAAGTAATCAAAGAAGGTATATTCTCGGACATTAAGCTTGAAGTTTTAAAATCTGATGGTACTCCGGAAATTAAGAGTCTGGCTTGTTATTAATGATTTCTTAAATTATTAATATTAAAAGATGATGATATTTAGAGTAAAAATTACCCTTTTGATTTCATTGGTTATGTTTTTATACAGTAGCCAGGTATCCAGTCAATCGCCTCTAAGCACTTCTGCAAAGGAAGTTAATTCTCATCAATGGGTCAAAGAACATTTTGCTCGAGGTAAGATTCCCCCGTTTTCTTTCGTTTACGGTGGTAAAAGTTCTGAAAGTTTTATAAAAAGCTGGACTTATAGGGCAGAAAAGAAGAAAACAACCGATCCGAACATAGAAGAGTCTGTTTTCACCTACTCGGATAAACAGAGTGGACTGGTTGTAAAGTGCTTTGTTTCCTGTTTCAACGATTTTCATGCTGTTGAATGGGTACTGAAATTTATTAACACCTCAGCTGCAAACTCACCGGTGATTGAAAAGGCAGCAGCTATTAATTATTCTTTTGTTTCTGATGAAAAGGGGACTTTTATCCTTCATCATGCTAAAGGAAGTAATGCTGAGCGCAGCGACTTTCAGCCTGTTGATGAAAATCTGAAGATCGGAGCGAATGTTTATATGACTCCTTTTGGCGGACGTTCATCAGATAATACCGCTTTCCCGTTTTTCAATATTGAGGCTCCCGGAGAACGAGGTATTGTTGTTGCTATTGGATGGACAGGGAAGTGGTATGCAGATATCAGCCAGTTGGATGCAAAAACGGTATTGTTAAAATCGGGGATGGAGAAATTAAAGGTTGTGCTCTATTCAAAAGAAGAGATCCGTACACCGAAAATATGTCTGCTTTTCTGGAAAGGAGAAGACAGGATGGAGGGCCACAATCAGTTCAGACAATTCATCCTGGCACATAATTTCCGCAAGATAAACGGGAAATTTGCTGAATATCCGTTGTCGGGTAGTTTTGATTATGGAGATCCGGCTCCGTGTAATGAATATAATTGTCTTAGGGCAGACTATGCAATTGCCCTTGTATACCGTTATCAGCAGTTCAAAGTTGCCCCTGAAGTATTCTGGCTTGATGCTGGATGGTATACAGGATGTGGATGGGATAAAGGCGACTGGTGGCAAAATGTTGGTAACTGGACACCTGAAAAGGATCGCTTCCCTGATGGTCTTAAACCGGTTTCAGACGCAGTGCATGCTGTTGGTTCAAAATTCATGGTGTGGTTTGAACCAGAACGTGTTCGCAAGGGAACACAGTTTGAGAAAGAACATCCTGAGTGGATGCTAAGAATTCCTGGAGACGAAAACTGCCTTTTTGACCTTGGTAATACAACTGCACGTTTGTGGCTGACAGATTATATCTCTGATTTTCTTAAGAAGCAGGGGATTGACTATTACAGGCAGGATTTCAATTTTGATCCAATGCCATACTGGGAAGGCAATGACAAACCTGATCGTATTGGTATTTCTGAGATAAGACATATTGAGGGATTGTATGCTTACTGGGATAGCCTTTTGGTTCGCTTCCCAAACTTGCTTATAGATAATTGTGCCAGTGGAGGACGCCGGCTTGATCTGGAGACAACGTTGCGTAGCGCTCCTCTCTGGAGAACCGATTACCAGTATGGTGAACCCAATGGTTATCAATGCCATAC
>PMIL01000127.1 GCA_003157075.1 Bacteroidales bacterium
GCTTGCGGCATGTGAAAGATGATGTTCCGGAAATAAGAGAGGTGATTTCAATTTACCGAAGTTCGCCAATTCATCTTTCAACACTTTCTTCAAAAACAACTTCTCTTTTATCCAAACAGGGATTGCAGAAGTAAAACTTATTATTCCCCTGGGGGCAAAGGCATGATAGGTTTCCAGCAGGCGTTCGAATTTAATAAAGGGCTTTTCGTAAAACGCAATGGCCGAAAGCTTTTCAAAAGGAAAGCTTGTTTCCTCCAGAACATATTTAATAGACTTACCAGGAAATGAGGCATCATGTTTAATTCGGCTGAACCGTTCCTCCTGTACTGCGGCGACTATTTTCCCATCCACAACAATTGAAGCTGCGCTATCGTGATAATACGCGGAAATACCAAGTATAGCTTCTGACATTTCAATTTAATTATTTCACAATATTTACGAAGAGGACCCAGTCCTTATTTTCAGGATTTGAGGTATTTTGCGGATTTGGGCATTCAAACCACATAAATTCATCACCTGCGGCAGTAATCTTTTTCAATGATTCTCCTGTTGCCGGATCAAACCAGAAGTATTGAATTTGTTTATTTATCGCCATTTTCCCAAAAAAAATCTTTGCCACTCCCCCATATCGTAAATAAACTATATATTCCTTGCCGGTATCAGCCAGACAAAAAGGTTGTGGATAATCGAGCACCAACTCCGGGTGAGGTGAATAATTCCACCATTCATAATTTTTAAAAAAAGAAACCAAATATTTAACAGACATGGCGCCGTTATAATTGAGAGTTAGCTCTTTTTGGCCAGATAATTCAGAATCTTCTGTTGAAGGAGATTCCTTAACACCTGCAAACCAGACATTACCTCCGCCATAAGAATGACCCGCTGCTCCTGATAAAATTGCCGACCAGGCGCCAAAGCGAATATCAGCACCTGATGCTTCACCTTCCTTAAATTCGTACCAGGGTTCTGTTACAACAATAGGTTTTACAGGTTGGAGATTATATGCATTCTTAACAATTTGAGGGATCATTTCATTGGCAAATTTCCCATGTCCGACCTGACATTGATTATAATCAAGCCAGGTTTCATCATGCAATACATCAGCAGTTGACCATTGGGGAGCTTCTTTTCCACCAAACCAAAACGGAGGTGTATTGTGGATACCGGTTATTCTTTCATAAGGATCTTCCTGTTTTATCATTTTACCCAAATCATTCCAAAAATCCAGGCCAAGACTTCCATAATTATACAGGTTATATTCCCCGGCAACTATCCAAATAACGTTATAGGCGCTGAAACGGTGAATCAGATACCTCCACCATTGTTGCATTTTCCCGGTTCCAATACTTTTATCAAGGTCTTTTCCACCCCACCATCCATGTATCCAGATGGTTATCCCTTTGGAATTAGCATAACTTATCATCTCTTCAACTCTTTTCATGTTTTCAGTATCCAGGACAGCATAGGTAGTATCCAAGAGGCTGTTTTTTTTGCTCCAACCGTTTCCCGGTATGAATAATTGACCTATGGTAAATCCTTTTTCCGCACGGTCATCCACTAGTTTTTTATAAGTGTCAAAGTAGATATCCTTTTTTGTCCAGTTCCACCAGGTATCAGCAATCCATAAAAAAGGGTGCCCATCGGAATATTCAAAATAATGGCCTGCATTATCACCTGTTTTGTTTACCCTTATTAAACCCCGTCGTGTGGGATTGGCAGTCTTTTCCACTTCGGTCCAGGGAATTACCTCGAAACTTCCTCTTTTCCCATTCAAGCTCTTATCGCCTGCTACACTAATGTACTTCCAGTTACCGGTGTAAGGAGGGGTGAAATTTACGCGCCATTCTCTTCCTCCATCCCAAAATCCAACGAGAGTTATTCTTTTCCCCATGGCTGCTCCAGTGGTGCCTTCAAAGACCACATGCAGCAAATCGCCATTACTTTGAGAAGGAATGTCAGCATATGGATTTGGATAATCTTTTGCAGACTTGAATGATATAGTATAGACACTCCATTGATGAATGGTTTCTGCTCTCAAAACTATCGAAATGAAGCTGAAAAGAATTATAATAGAAAACTTTTGCAAAAAGGACTGAATCTTCATCAAATTAATATTTAAATATTTCACATAAATAATTTTTACTAAAATAGTATTAATGATCCTAACTTAAATTTATACTAAATCGATCAGAACAATGTATATATAAAAGGCGCCAGGGCAGAACCTCCGGCAAAAACTATTAAAATCCCTAATAGCAAAAGAATAATTATTACAGGTAACAACCAGAATTTTTTTCTTGTTTTAAGGAAAGTCCATAAGTCCTTGAGAAATTCAGCCATATGCATTCAATTTTAATATTGCATTCAAAACATATTCTTTAAATCTGATGAGATATATTTATGGTTTCTTACTGTAAAAACCGACAATTTGTCTTTTTTAAACCTTTTTAAATCCAACCGGTCATTTCCGCAAATTTTTCTTATAAGACCAACAGGTGTCACGACAATATAGAACACTAATCCAAGAATTACCTTTGAAGTGATGATTCCCAGCAATTTAGATAATCCAAACCAGAATATTGCAAAAGGAAAATAGAATTTTGGAACCAGCAGATTAATCACCAAAATCCCCATGGTTAAAAACTGAAAACCCTGTCTGTGAGAAAATAGTCCCGTAATAATTGAAATTATTGCCATTGCAATACCGGTGTCGAAGCATTGTTTCTCAGATATCTCACAATATTTCTTTCTTAAGAACATTTTAATGAATTATTTATAATTCTTAATTACTGTTTTTCAAATCTTTAGTACTTTTCAATCTGTTTAAATCCTTAAGCAGTTTTGTCGATTCAATGTCATACGCATTAATAGCAAGGCTCTTATCAATATATTTCCGGGCTGTTTCCATATTTCCTAAATACAGGTAAAAACTTGCAAGGGCATTTGTAACCTCTATATTATGAGGATCTTCCAGAGACTGTTTTTTTAATCCTGATATTTCTCTGACTTTTTTCAGCAACTGAATGCCCTTCTGGTCAGAAGGGTCATTTTGAATGATGAATGTCAGGTAATGTTGGGCTTCCTCCAGGTTATCCATTTGCAAAAGCACCAGGACAATCTTTCTTGCTAAATCAACTCTGTTGCTATAATTAAAGGCTTTTTTATTGTAATATAAAGCTTCAGTAAGATTATGCATTTCCAGATATAATTTGCCAATTTCACCAGGTATTTTCCATTCGTGAGGGTGTTCGTATTCTACTTCTTTTGCTACTTTAATAGCCTCTGTAATATTTCCGTTATTCAGATAAAATACTGACAGAGAGTCCATAGCCTGTTCCCAGTTAAGCTGCTTCAGAAACATCATTACCGCCAGCTTTTCAGGATAACTTTTCGGCTTATCTCTGTCATACTTAGCCGGCTCATAAAACGGCCACTCTTCTTTCATGAATAATACTACTAATCCTCCATAAGCAGAATCAACCTTTGTAACAGGCATTTCATTTCTGATAGTATCAACAGGGATAATCTGACCTTTTTCCCTAAATATCCCGGAATTTTGTAAGGCATCAAAGAAGGCATCGGATATCAGAAAATATCCTGGAATGTTTGGGTGAAGATGATCGGTAAACAACTCGTTGCCTAAAATACCATGTGGTGAATTCGCAATAAAATTCTTCCTCGATTCGACAAAATGGATATTATCATATTTGACACATAGCTTATTGATAATTGAATTTATTGCCTCCGGTGCTCTGAAACGTAGGACATCCAACTCTTTGGCATTTGAATAATAATGGTTTGCTGTACTAAGATCTCCTTTTTCATAAAGAATTTCGCCAATTAGGTAGTTGTTCATTGCATACGAGCTATCAATCTGATTAGCATTTATAAAATGTTTCAGGGCGGCATCCGCGTCTTTTATTTTATATGATTCGAGCCCAGGGCGATATTCACTCATAAACTTAAGGGTGTCCGTTGAAGGGCGCAGTTTGCTTATAAATGGTTTTTGCCCTTTTTCATTGCTGACAATATCTGATAAAAAAACAGGTATGTGATGTTTCTGATATTTTACCAGCATCTCATCCATATTATTTTCAAACTGATTTAATCCGCGATTGAATAATGGTGAGCCAAAATCGATTCTCTGTTCACCGGCTACTTTTTTCATTAACCCGGAATCTATTTTCTTGTCTGCTAAAGTGTTTGTTCCCTTCAGTTTCGATTCCAGATTAAATGCTAGTTGAATTATCCTGAACTGCTTCAGGTACAGGATAAACTTTATTATATTCTTGTTGTAACCAATCCGGTTTGTTGATCCGGCGCCCATTGCACCATAATATTCGTTATGTCCGGTATATATTAAGATGGCATCGGGTTCCATTTCAATAACTTCATCTGTAAATGCAAGAAGTGCGTAGGAATTAACAGCAGTAATTGAGAGGTTAATGATTTCGAATTCTTTGTCCGGAAATGTTTTTTCCAGACGGTACTCCAGCATCCGTGGAAACGACCCGCGATGGGTATAAGGAAACCCCAGTGCAGATGATTCACCCAGAACAAAAATTCTGAAAGTGTTCGGTGATTTTTTCTTTTCAAAACTTTGGGAATAGCTATTGGGGGCGTCCTGCAAATTGGTAAAAAAACGTTTGCTTACATAAGCATTATTATGCACAAAGTCCGGTCTCTCAGGATCTTTAATGAAAAGTGAAGTATCGTAACCGTAATGAAATAAGCGCAAAAGTAACTCCAATAAAACAAAAAAGACAATTGGAATTCCTATTGCTATTATTTTAAAAACAAATTGATGTTTTTGATTCTTCTCAGACAGAGACATACTTTTTCCTTGTTATGTTAACTCGTATTTCGAGTTGTTTCATTAAACTAAAGCTTGAAGTATCGATATTTAAAAGAGGAAGAGTGTCTGAATTACTCATTTTTGAAAGTTACAAATAACAAACCTCTGTAACCAAACCAGTGAGAGAGCCTCCAGACACTCTTCATCATAAAAACTGACTATTTAAGATTAGGATTTATAGCTTTGTCGTAACTGGGTATTGGCATCCAGTAATCTGCATGAGTGGGTGCATGATTTAACGGAATTTCTTTTGGGTCCCTGCTGGCATTTGCTTCTTCCACTCTTTCTAAACGGATAAGATCGAACCAGCGTGACGCAGGTTCCCCGCCGGCAAATTCCCAGCCACGTTCTGCTACAACGGAATCCCTGAATGCCGATGCTGATAATCCTGGCGTTAAATCATTAGGCTTACCGGCAGCCCTTGCACGAACAAGATTAACAGCATCGTAAGCTGACTGATCAACTCCGGTAGACATTGCTTTGGCTTCAGCATAAGTCAGCAATACTTCTGCATACCTGATAATTTGCTGTGTACGGGATCCCCACCAGTCCAAAGAGTCTCTGTCATCGGTATACTTATGAAAATAGGGGTGCTGATGACGGGTAAGGTCGCTGTACCAGGGAACTACAGTACCATGAAGATTAAGTGAAGTTTTGTAAGTTACATCCTTCCGGGGACCTGCCGGGAATTTGTTGAAAAACGAGATATCAGCATAGTATTCAGCCCATCCGCTTCCTGCTTCTTCTTCAGGACGATCGGCCGGAGGGGAAGCCATAGTTCCGGACCAGTCTCCTTCAGCAGTATTGTAATAGAACATGCCAAAAATACATTCCTTGTTTTTATAATTATAAGCCCAGGTCCAGAGATCGTGAATATCAGCTAATTCATATCCATAAACAGAGGCATTATCTATCACCTCTTTGGCTTTTTCTGCTGCCAGTGCATAGTTAGAAGTCTGTTTCAGCGGCCATCCTGCCATGGTAAGATACACCTGAGAAAGTAAAGCTTTTGCAGTCCCTTTTATAGGTTTTGCACCCAGGAAACATTCTGATAAAGGTCTTGATTCAGGAAGAAGGCTGTCGGCTTTCTGGCAATCACTCACGATTGTCGCATAAATATCTGCAACCTCCGATGGCGCTATTGTATAGTCAATTACATCAGAATATTTAAGAAACAAAGGAACCTTGCCCCAGATTCTTGTTAAAAACGAATATGAAATTGCGCGATAAAAATAGGCTTGCCCTAAACAGTCATCGTTTACACTTTTATCCGCTGTTGAATATTGAACATTCGAAATGATGGTGTTGGCTGTCCGGATAGCTGCAAAATATCCGCCCCAATCAGTCTGTAAACTTGCATTAGCTGAAGTTACAGCAAATATATCCACTTCACGTGCATTCTGTTTTGAGGGCTGTTGAGTAAGATCGTCACCTCCCATATAGGGAACTGAATGGGCTGAACTGTTATAGATTATATTTGCCAGTTGTGTACCAAGGGCATTTGCAACAAGAGTTATGCCAACAGGGTTTGAAAACATAGCAGTCGCATCAAGTACACCCTTGGGATCTTCTTTAAGATTTTTTACACAGGATGTACCAAGAAAAATTATAAATATTATATAAACTAGTTTTTTCATAGTCTCATTTTTTGAATTAAACTTCATATTCTCCTTAATGATTATAAGGTCAGTTGAAAGGTCAATAAGAATGTACGCGCTGAGGGATATGCTCCAAATACTACTCCGGCGTTAAGATCATCTGCTGTAGTGGTAGCTTCCGGATCATAACCTTTAAATTTTGTTATGGTTAAAAGGTTTTGGGCGCTGGCCATTACTTTTAATGATGCGNNGGAACAACCTATATTATTATTTGCGGAAACTTCATTATTAGTAGTACTGGAAAGACTTGGCCACCTATTACTGGGATTTGTTGGTGTCCATGGACTAACATCAGCAGATGTAATCTGCCTGTGATCACCATAGTTTGTAACAGCTTCCTTATAATCCAGATTGTAGACATCATTCCCTTGCACCGCCTGTATAAACATATTAAACTCGAAATTCTTATATTTTACTGAATTGTCAAAACCCCATGAGTATTTTGGTAATGCATGACCAATAACAACTTCATCTTTCTCATCGATTTTATTATCGC
>PMIL01000044.1 GCA_003157075.1 Bacteroidales bacterium
TGATTCAAAAACCGGATATATCCGGTTTTTGAATCAATCATACCATAGTAGGGAACAGGAGGCATGATTATTTTTTCACGTTTAATAGCCAATTCCTTTTCCTTTCCGTTTCTGTCGATTGTTAGCGTGATATCAGTTCCCGGATTCCCTTTAAGTTTTTCACTTACCTTTTCAGTTGGCAACCCTTTGAGAGAAACGCCATCTACTTTTTCCAGAAGATCTCCGGGCTTAATACCTGCCTTATCTGCTGGAAAGCCTTTGTATACTTCGCTGATCACAACATAATCTCCGGAATTTCTGACAAGAGATCCGATTCCTCCATATTTGCCGGTGGTCATAATCGCAAATTCGTCAGCGTCCGATTCGGGAAAATAGACCGTATAAGGATCAAGCGTTTTAAGCATGTTGTCCATACCTGCTTTAATAAGTTTATCAGGATCAATATCATCAACGTAGAAGGTATTAAGCTCCCTGAAGAGAGAAAAGAAAATATCAAGGTTTTTAGCTATTTTGAAATCCCTGGTTTCCTGGGTTATAAGGAACCCTGTGCTGATCCCGATTATCAGTAAAAGCGAGACTACTATTATAATTTTTCCGGAACGTATTTTTTTCATAACCAAATTTGCTTAAATAAGAATGGCGAAATTAATAAGAAATTTCGGGAAGAGTTTTGATAACGAAACAATTAAGACATATTTAACATATATGCGAGTCGGAAGACCGAAGTCGGAAGACCGAAGTAAAAAGTTAAATTTAATCTCAATCTCCCGGTTTCTGACTTCTGATCCCGCCGAAGCGGGATTTCGTCACTTCGTTCCTCAACTTCCGACTTCTGACTTCCGGCTTGTAAGGACTATCAGTTTGTTTATCACCTCTTTAATTGATTTTTCAATACTTATATAATCAGGAACTACATTCCCTCTCACAATAACAACAAAAGCTATCTGAATGTTTCCCGTCATGAGGTGCCCGTAAAGTGCGGATTTGTTTTTTCGATATGCTTCCCTCATTCTTCGCTTTATGAGGTTCCTTGTTACAGCCAGCCTGAATCCGCGTTTCGAAACGCTGAAAGCTACTTGTGCAGGAGATGGAAGTGTATTCTGATCTATGTTCCAAACTACCTTAAAGAGAGAATTGTAGAAAATATTTCCGTTTTCAAACAGCGTTTCGATTGTTTTCCTGCTGCAAAGTCTTTCAGACTTATGAAAGGTCTCTCTGGTGGTATTCATTTTATATGTGTACGGACGTTGCATGCAACGTCCGTACTAAATTTCCTGGTAATGAAAGTATTTTTAGAACTACTTTAAATTTTTGTTGTAGTCTTTAAGAAAGTCATCAAGAGCCATAGTCATTGACGGAGCCTTTGGATTGGGAGCATTTATATCAAGTCTGAGTCCTTCGCTCTCAACAGCACAAGCGGTAGTTGGTCCAAATGCTGCTATCTTAATATCACCCTGCACAAATCCCGGGAAATTTTCTTTAAGAGACTTAATTCCTGAAGGGCTATAGAATACAAGGATGTCGTAATCAAATTCTTTTAAGTTAGAAAAATCGGTACTGATTGTTTTGTATAGAGTTCCGATTGTATATTTTATATCGTTTTTATCAAGCGATTCGGGGATCTCAGCATTGTGTGGTTCAGAGAGAGGGACAAAGAAATTATCGTCCTTGTGCTTGATTATTACATCAATAAGATCCTGAAACTTAGCTTTCCCGTGAAATATTTTCCTTTTTCTGTAGACTATATATTTCTGAAGATAAAATGCAACATTCTCAGTAATACAGAAATACTTCATCGTATCGGGAACAATTGTCCTTAACTCGGCACAAATTCTGAAAAAATGATCAATCCCCGTTTTACTCGTGAAGATTACCGCAGTAAAGTCAAGTATATTGATTTTTTGCTGACGGAAGTCTTTTGAAGAAATACCCTCAACCTGATTAAACGGCTTAAAATCGACTTTCAGATTGTATTTTCTTGCCAGTTCGAAATATGGTGATTTCGGATTAAGCGGTTCTGGCTGCGATACTAAAATCTTCTTTATTTTCAACTCTTTACGGTTTAAGTTCAACTTCAAAGTAACCCAAGCCAATCTAAACAAGACCTGTAAAATATTTTACTACTATCAAAACAGGCAGAATTTCCAGCGCACAAAGGTATAAAATCAAATAGAATATTGAAACACTCCGGTTTATAAAAATTATCAATAGGCGGATAACCCGGATGAGATACATAATGCACATTATAAATATTCCGGATAAAATAAAATCCCGGACCGGAAGGATCTCAGTGTATGTCATCAGTATAATAAAAGCGAAAAGAAATATTGCACCAAACCTGTAAGAAGAATAAATTCCGAGCAGGTATTCCCTGAATACTTCTTGCTGGCCACTTGCAGATCCGGTTATCACACAGACAAGGTGCCTTATTGTAATTGCCCCGCTTACCATTCCTAATACTATTAACCAATTTACTATTCCTCTGGTGCCGTTCGGGATCACGTTATAATAGGCAGCCACGGAATAACCAAAAAGGCCAATGATGAGGAATGAGATGAGATTCAGAATTGTCGATTGCCAGTGAAATATCCCGCTAACGTTGCGGGAAGCCGGCTCATTTTTCCCGCGAAACAAAAAAACACGTTCAAAATAGGGCATCATTCTCTTGGAGTTGCTTTTCACTAGCGAGAATAAAAATGTTGCAGCTAACATTATAATGATCATCCAGTCAGGATGAAGAGGATTTGCCGGAATTTCCATGCCCTGTTTGAGATGTTTCATAAGCCATGTTCTCTCTTCTTTCTGATGATTTCTGGCTTTTTCAACTAAAATGAACGGGAATTGTTCATATTTTGCATAATCTAGCCTGAAAACGAAATTATTAAAGTCATGAAATGTAATGTCCGCAATGCTGTTCCTGGGACAAACTGAAGTTGTATCTGAATAATCCGGCAGAATGACAGGACGAACAGTTACTGATCTTTGTCTGAATGAATCTTTTGTCTGATTATATATGACAACACTNNAGTAATGATAATTACAAGAGATAATTCAAAAAACCAAAGACTGATTCTCAAAAATGATCACTCGGACATCCTGATATTTCAGTAAGGATGTTATTGGCTAACCTGCTTGCGCCGATTCGGAAGAGATTATTATTCAACCATTCAGTACCCAGACAGTGCTTTACAATTTCATAATATTTTATAGCATCGGCAGGAGTAACAATACCCCCTGCAGCTTTAAATCCAACCTTAATCCCGGTTTCAGAATAAAAGTCAGAAATCGCATGACACATAACAAATGCAGTTTCAGGAGTGGCCGAAACCGGTGTTTTTCCGGTTGAAGTTTTTATAAAGTCGGCTCCGGCATCCATGGCAATCATCGATGCCCTGAAAATATTTTCAAAATCACCCAGAAGCCCTGATTCAACAATTACCTTAAGCAATCTGTTTCCAATTGCTCCTTTTATTTCCCTTATTTCATCAGCAACAGCTGCGAAATCATTTCCAAGAAAAGCCCCGACCGGAATAACTATATCTATTTCATCGGCACCGGCTTCAACAGCCATTTTACATTCGGCTACCTTCAGGCTTCGAAAAGTCTGAGATGTAGGAAATGAACCGGCAACAGATGCGATTTTAACATTCCTGGCAGTCAGTTTCTCTTTTACAACTGACACGAAATTGGGAAATACACAAATAGCAGCTACATTAGGAATATTTGTAAAACGGCCTGAAAAGCTGTTTACCTTGCCTGTAAAATGTATAATATGACTTTTATTATCAGCTGTATTTAAACTGGTAAGATCTATTAAATTCAAAAGACTCATCAGGAGATGCTTATCCGGAGTCTCCGTAACGGAAGTGACTGCTTTTTTTACTCCCTTTTTTACTTCGGCTTCCGAAGGACAAGATTTGATCAGTTTTTGATAAAGTTTTGTCATTTAATTAGTTGTTAAACTAAATTATACTTTTAGAAATCAAATTTCGGGGTTAATATAATGCTTTTTGAATTCATAATAATTTTTTTGGAATATTATGTTGACCCGGGTGTTGGTTTTTCTGCCCCGGGATTCCATGTGACCAATTTAATCCATTGTTTGGTATAATGCTAATAACTGACCGCATAACTTTATCTTCTGAAATAAATGTGCGACAGGAAGGGGACAAATTGTTATTTCACCCCAAATTTCTCATGACGTGCAAGGGATGCAAAAATTCCGAAAACAGATAATATTGAAAAAACAACAAACCCTGATCTCATGGCAGAAATCAGCCCTGGGTAAGTGGCCGGATTTATGGTTTGCTTTCCGATATATAAAGCAATTAGCATCATGGCTATTCCCATGCTCATCATCTGACCAACCATCCGCATCGTCCCGACAACTCCTGATGCTACTCCTAAATGCCGTTTTTCGACAGAACTCATAATTGCATTAGAATTTGGAGATGAGAAAAGACCAAAGCCTATGCCCATCAGAAGAAGTAAAAGTATTATGATATAATTTGGAGTAGTTTCACTTATAAAGCAAAGCAGTATCAGTCCCGATGCAGTAATGCCCATACCTGTCGAAGCTATTGTTCCGGGATTCTTCCTGTCTGATAATTTACCGGCAAGAGGTGACATAAGTGTCATAGCTATTGGTTGTGATATCATTATAAGTCCGGCAGTTCTGGCATCAAGTCCTTTAAGATATTGAAGATAAAGACTTACAAAAAACCCTATTGCACTGGTAGCTGAATAGTTTATCAGTGCTGCAATACCAGAGAAAGCAAAGATTCTGTTACTCAATATCAGCTGTACGTCGAAAACAGGATTACTGATTTTATTTTCGATAAACAGAAAAGCAACTGCAAAAAGAATAGCTAAAGCAATAAAGGTCCAGCCGGATGAAGATGGAAGTTTCGAAAAGCCGTACATAAAGGAGGCAAGTGCAAATCCATATACAACTGAACCTTTCCAGTCAAATTTCTCACCAACAGCCTCAGCCCATTCCGTTTTGATTTTCCGTTGAATAAATACCAGCGAGATTATACCAAACGGAACAAGAAATACAAATATGCTTCTCCAGCCAAAATACTGGGTAAGAATTCCTCCTATCACCGGACCGCAGGATAGCCCAAGATATGTTGCTGTTATATTAATTCCTATGGCTCGGCCCCTTTCTCCGGGCTGGAAAACTGAGGTAAGAATTGCCATACTGGTACCAAATATCATTGCGCTTGAAAAACCCTGAAATATGCGTAACACAATCAGAGAAGCAATACTCTGTGAAAAGACTATCAGAAAAGTCGAAATAGTAAAAAGCAGTATACCGAGTGTGAATACCTTTTTTCTGCCAATTATATCGCCAAGCCGTCCGAATGGCAATAGAAAAATTGCCGACGTCAGTATAAAACTGCTGATAACCCAGCTCAGGCTGATTGCATTTGCATGCAGCTCTTTCCCGATGGAGGGTAATGCAAGATTTACAGCAGAAGTAAGAAACGGAGTCAGGAAAGCCGCAAAAGTTGATACAAGAAGCACCGACTTCTTAAACGATTTATCCTCACTTAATTCAGTATTCATAGGTTATCTTTTTATATGAGCCTGAATTACCTCATATTTTTAAACTTTAGGCACTCCAACCTTTAGCTCACTCCACACTTCTCCATCTATTCCTTCTCCTTTGTATCGATAATTATTGTCACCGGTCCATCATTAACTAGCTCTACCAGCATCATTGCACCAAATTCACCTGTATAGACCTCTTTGCCTGATAATTCTGAAAGTTTTGTTACAAATTTTTCATACAAAGGAATAGCGATATCCGGGTGTGCTGCACGGATATATGATGGCCTGTTTCCTTTTTTTGTTTTTGCATAAAGCGTAAACTGGCTGATTAACATTATGTTTCCTCCGACATCAAGAACAGACAGATTCATAACTTGATTGCTGTCATCAAAAATCCGGAGATTTACAATTTTAGTACAAAGCCATTCTATATCTGTATCATTATCGGTTTCTTCGATCCCTAAAAGGACTACCATCCCTTTCTGAATTTCCGATTTGATTCTTTCCCCGATTGTTACAGATGCTCTCGTTACGCGCTGAATTACAGCTCTCATTGAATTTAATATTAATAGGTTCAAATATATACATTCAATCTCAAAATCATTTGAGTGATGATTTATATTATATTTGCCAGCTCATGATTACAGCATGGACTATTTTACGATTCTGGTTATTGCTCTTGGTTTGTCATTCGACACTTTTGCCGTATCACTTTCCTATGGTGTAATAAGAAGCGGGATTCTCTTCCGGCAGGCTTCATGGATTGCAATAGTTCTGGCAGTATTTCAAGGCGGGCTTACTATTGGCGGATATTTTCTCGGGTCAATATTTTCTGACACTCTTAAGGCAACTGATCACTGGATTGCACTGGGGCTTCTTTCATTTCTCGGTTTAAAAATGATATTTGAAGGATTTAAAAAGACAAAAGATGAGGAGCCGAAAGATTACAGCAGCACTCTCGTCCTTCTTACTATCGCGCTCGGTACCAGTATTGATGCATTTGCCGTCGGAATCAGTTTTGCACTGCTCGATGTAAGAATATGGGAAGCTGGTATAGTCATAGGCGCAGTTACTTTCCTGGCTTCCATGACGGCTATCCGTATCGGCAAATCAGCCGGGGTAAGGCTCGGTAACAAAGTTGAAATTATAGGGGGACTGTTATTAATTGCGATAGGATTAAAGATTTTTCTTGAGCATATGCTGGCTTGATGGTGACTCTTAATTGATTGATTTTAACCTCCCTGCCTCCCTTAAGGGGGCTCATTCACGAACACTTCGTTATATGATGACGATTCCCCCTACAAAGGGATGGCCGCGAAGCGGCTAGGGGCCACTTATTTTCTTACGGTTCTAACCCCGAAAACAGGTCCTGCCATATTACCTGGTTTTGCCTTGAACATTATGGTTATTTTTGAGTTGCCTTTGATGAACTCCTGAGGAATATCGTATTGTTCGGATATAAACTGTCCGTCTTTTTTATTGGATATGTTTTCGGTTGCTATGACTTTATTATTTATCAGGATATCAAACGTTTTGGCTCCGGGAAAACCACCCCAGTAATCCACTACCAGTTCAGCCGGACTGTTGACAATTGTTTTCATATCGAATGAAAACCAGCCTCCGCGCGAGTCTCTGCTGGTCCTTTCCTTGTATGAACCTACAGAAGTCTTCTCTCCTTTGAAATTATGGTTTCTCTCTGGGTGCATCTCTCCCGGCTGTACAAAATCAATTTGTGCCTCGAGAAGTCTTTTGTTTTTTTCCTGTTGTGCATTAAATTCTTCTTTCCTGATTTCCCATTCATGTTCATTGAACAGGTCCCAGTATACTGAATATCTCCTGTCATAAGTGGCATAAAAAGGCTTAAGTTCGACCTCATGTGGCCTTCCGGTATGGATAGTGATAAAAGTATTAGGCTTTCCTTCCACCGGTTTTAACCATGTTGAAGGATCTCTTTTTCCAATCATCATTACAGGAACATACATAGCGTCTTTTGACAATGAATCAGAAACAGGTCCAAGATCCCCTGCCAACACAAGGGGACCGAACATAATAGCCGCCCTGTTACTGTCGTCAGGCATTGATTCAAGCCGCAGTGAATATGGAATATGTAACTCTACTTTATCTCCTGTCTTCCATGTTCTGTCAATTGGAATAAAATTCCCAGGTTTGATCGCAGTATTGAAGGCTTTTCCATTCAATTTTATCTCAATTCCATTTTTTGCCCATGATGGGTAACGAAGCATGAAGGTCAGATGGACAGGCTTTTCGCATTTAAAATCAAATGCTGAGCCCTGTTCTTCAGGGAAGGATGTTTTCTGCAGAAGGATTATCCCTTTTTCCTTCCAGGTGAGTTCAGACGCAATGAGTTGAAATACAAATAATTCATTATCATTGTGATAATAAATGTTTTTGCCATACTTTGAATGGTTTTCCATTCCGGAACCTACACAACATGTAAACGAGAAAGGATCCTGAAAATTTTTAAACCCACCCATATCAAGCGAAAGATTATAAGTTACTTTCCCGTTTTCAGGATTCTGTGACGAAAGGATGTGATTAAAGAGAGCTCTTTCATAAAAATCTGCAACCCTTGAAGAAGCTTCCCACTCAAAAAGATGCTCGGATAGCTTTAGCATGTTATAAACATTGCATGTTTCGGTAGTTTCTTCTCCAAGCCTGTTCCGCAGTTTATCTTCAGGGCCAAAATATTCATCGTTGCCGTTTCCTCCGGTTACATATGAATGATGATTGACAACTGTGGTCCAGAAAAATTCGGCAGCCTTACGATCCATGGTATCACCTGTGAGTTCATATATCCTTGACAAGGCAATGAGTTTTGGTATATTCGTATTACAGTGTTTCCCGGGAAGAATATCCTTTTCCGCTTTCAGTGAATCGAGAATTGCTCTATGGTAAAATATCCCGGAAATTCTAAGATACTTTTGCTCTTTAGTATCGGCATACAGATCTGCTAATGTTTCGCTTATACCCCCATGTTCACAAATAAGCATTTTCTGAACCTGTTCATCGTTAAGTGACGAAACGATTCTTCCTAGCCAGTCGGCAAACAACTTCTCAATTTCAAGGGCTTCGGGATTTCCGCAGAAGCGGTATGCATCTCTCAACCCTGCCATTATTTTATGAACAGTATAAAATGGGGACCAGATTCCATTGAGGTCAAACCCCTGAGAACGGATATTGCCCTTTGAAACCTCAACCTCAAAAATCTTTTTACCATTTGGAATGGCCCCTATATAGCCTGTTCCATCTTTATCCTGTAGATACTTTAGTTCTGCAACAATATAATTCACTCTTTCACGGAAACAATTATCTCCGGTTGTCTGATACATCATTGAACATGCACTCAGATAATGGCCAAGAGTGTGACCGGCAAGAGATTCATTTTCCCACCCCATATAGTGTTCTGCTTTTGGTTTCAGACCGGATTCTGAATAGAATCTGGAAAGCAGTCTGTCGGGCTCATAGCTTAACAGAATTTTGGCATCAAGTTTTGTGGCATGAAGGAATGGTCCATCCAATAGTTTAACATCAGTCAGATTGAAGGGCAGTGCTCTAAATGATACAACCTCGGGGCCAGTTGTTTTGATGAGTGAAATTTTATTAGAAGTGCAGGAGTTAATTACAAATACATGAGCTATAAAAAGCAACAAAGGTATGATTGAATTTTTCATAATTCATGTTTTTTTTCCCCTCTTCCCCTCTGAAGGGAGGTAGTTCTCAAACATAAAGAATCTTTTAAAAGAACGAGGACAAGCCCCTTTAGAGGGGATGGGGGGCTAGAACGGAACCATTCTTCTCACTCTTTTATCGAAAACCGCCATTTCGGTAAAACCTATATACCTAAGCAAATCATACGCCTCATCAAAATATTGTCCTACCCGTGAGGGCATATGTGCATCGGAGTTAACGCAGACAGGCACCTTTTCATCCCTGAAAACATGTAGAAACTGACGATCGGGATAGAAGTCAGCAAGGGGCCTGTTTCGGCCATTTGTATTCACCTCGAAAGCAACATTATGGATTTTCATTGTTTTGGCGAGTTTCCTGTAAAGCGGTTCAAGGTTAAGGGAAGGTTTATAGCCATAAATTCTTATCAGGTCACAATGAGCAATTATATCGAACAGCCCCGAAGAAACAGCTATTACTACTGAATCAAAATAGGCTTCAAATAATCTGTCTATACTTTTTCCCTCATAAAATTCAGGACCGACATCTACTGTTTTCTCACCCAGATAATGTACAGAACCGATAATATAATCGAGTGGCAGAGGATTCAGATAAGATTTTATTTCCTCTTCCTTGCCTTCAAAATAATCGACTTCAAGACCAATCTTTATTTTAATGCCTTTTGTACTTTTCTGAAGGTCCTGCAAATGACTTATATATGTTGGAATGATTGCAGGATTCATATTCAAGCCAGCAGAATTGTTAAATAATGAAAGATGTTCAGAAAATCCAATCTCGCTTAATCCTGCGGAAATTGCCGGAAAGATATAGTCTTCAGGAACTGATCTTCCATCGCTGTAAGAGGAATGCATATGGTAATCAGTTCTGTAAATCATACTTGCAATTATTTATAATGAAATTAAGAGCTTCAAATTAGGGCCAAATTTGGGAATAAAACAAATTGAATATTGATAATGTGATCAGGAAATTGATAAATTTGTGAAAAATATAAAGCGTGAACGAAAAGAAAAAAGTCTGCTCATGTGTGAGTTGCGATTTCAGAACTGTTGTATTTTCCTATCTCGAAGATCCCACTGTTGAGGAATTATGTGATCACAAGGAGGAACAGTTTTTTCGAAAGGGTGAAATAATTAATCACGAAGGAGAAAAAATTACAAACTTTAAATATCTCAAAAGCGGTCTTGTTAAACTCTACAGAAGAATACCAAACGGAGATGAACAGGTAATAACAATTACCAGACCTTTCGAGTTCGTTAGCAACATGAGTATATTTTCTGAGGAACGTTACCAGTATTCGGTTTCAGCTCTTGAAGATTCTGTTGTATGTATGGTTAAGCTGGATTACATAAAAGAGTTATTTTTGAAGAATGGCGGATTTGCAATGAGTCTTCTTACCAAGATATCTAGGATTAACGATAAAATTATTTCTCAGACTCTTGATATAAGACAAAAAAATCTGATCGGCAGGGTAGCTTTTGTTTTGCTATATTTCACCAATGAAATTTATAAGTCAAGAGTTTTCGACCTGCCTGTCTCGCGTAAAGAGATTGCCGACTATATAGGAATGAGTACGGCGAATGTTATAAGGACATTGTCCGATTTCAAGAAAGAGGGTATAATCAGGGTCTTTGGAAAGACCATCGAAGTGGTCGATATCTCAAAACTCGAAGTAATTTCAAAACACGGATAACAAAACATCTTAGAAGTTCTAACTTAGAATTACATTCTTCAGAGCTGCTTCGAGATTATCAAAAAGAAACCTGTAACCTTCAGCCGTTATTTTGTCACACGAAACACGGCTGCCCTTAAGGATCACCACTGACATCTCCCCAAAAACAGCTCTCAGCACAAATGCGGGAACCGGGACCGGCAAAACAGGCACATTCATAACATGGGACAAAACATGCATAAAGTCCTTGTGAGTGACTTGCCGGGGAGCGACGGCATTATATGCACCAAACATATTCGTATCTTCAATGGCTTTAAGATAAATATTGCATAAGTCAGTAATATGAATCCATGGCATGTATTGCAGGCCGGTTCCTGTCTGTACCAAAAAACCAAATTTTCCTGGCTTCATCAACTTCGATAATGCACTGTCGTTTTTTTCCAGAACAACTCCTGTCCTGATTTTAACAGTGCGGATACCTGACCCGGCAAAGAGATCAGCAGCCTCTTCCCACTGTTTGCATACATTGCCAAGAAAGTCGTTCGCCGGAGGATCATTTTCACTGAAGATCTTCTCTGGCGTTTCAGTCCCGTAAATACCTGCTGCAGAAGCAGAAATAAAGGATTTAAGCTGAATTCCACGTTCACTGACTGTCTGGTAAAGAAATCTGACAGAATCTGCACGGCTTTCAAGTATTTCTTTTTTTCTGTCCATGGTCCATCGTTTTGCTCCGATATTTTCTCCGGCAAGATTAATGATGAAATCTATTCCTGTAATAGAATCGGAATCGATCATTCGCTTTCCAGGATCCCATAAAAAGACCCTGACGTTTTCAATCCGGCTGATTTTTCTGGAGAGATGCGAAACAGCATAGCCTGCAGACAGCAATGATGATGTAAGATGTTTTCCAATAAGTCCGTTTCCTCCGGTTATCAGAACTGACAGTCCCTTTTGTGAAATTGCACTTGGTTGGTTCTCAGGCATAATTACTGTTTTTGGAATAATATTAAAATGTTATACTTTAGAGGTCTTAAATTTACC
>PMIL01000049.1:0-11048 GCA_003157075.1 Bacteroidales bacterium
TTGGGAAGGGGGTAAATGATAATGAGAAGATTATAGGATGTGAAGTGTTAAGTATAGTATTCAGTTTGATTTTACAAAGCTTGACATAACAGTCAATAGATGGTCTCTGCGGATGGGTTTGATAAGGCATGCATCACATCCGGCTTCAAGAATAATATCCTTATCATCTTCAAATATGAATGCAGTTTGTGCAATAATAGGAATGTTCTTGCGGATTTTCCTTATTTCTTTTGTTGCCTCTATCCCATTCATTTCAGGCATCTGCATATCAAGCAGGACAACATCAATATCAGGGTTGGCTTTAATTATTTCTATGGCTTCGAAACCTGACCTGGCAGTCAGGATTGAAACTCCTGTATCTGTCAGTATCCGATTGAGGTAGATAAGAACATCCTTATTATCATCGACCAGCAGGCACTTTCTTGAGCTCCAGTCAATTGGCTTCGGAAACTGTTCGTTGTTCGCTGCCTGAGGTTTAGCTTTTGTGGTTCCGGCGGGTCTGTATGGAATTGAAAAACTAAATTCGGAACCTACTCCTTTTTCAGATTTAACAAATATCTTGCCTCCCATTCTTTCAATTACCTCTTTTGCAAGCGTTAATCCTATTCCAAGTCCTTCAAATGGACGATGGTGCCCGTCAAATTCCTGCCTGAATTCCTCAAATATATGTCCGAGATTTTCTTTATTAATTCCTATACCGGTATCTCTTATCTTAAATACTATATTTTGGTTTTCAAGTATATAGGAGAATTCCACTGACCCTTCAAGCGTAAATTTCACAGCATTATCCATGAGGTGGTTTAATACCCTTTTCAGCCATATCCGGTCGGTGAATATCAGATCACTAAGAGCTTCAAAATGATTTTTAACATTAAGGATTATAGGCTTTTCGTTCCGTCTTATAACCTGCCGGGCTTCTTCAATTATCTCATTGACAATTGCGCTCAGGGAGGCCTCTTCATAAGTAATCTCTATCTGGGAACTTTCAAGTCTTGACAGGTCAATAATATCACCTATTATCTGAAGTAATTTTTCGCTGTTATGATTGATATGTTCAATATACTCTTCCTTTACCTCGTTTGGAAGGTTATTTGTCAGAAGCAGATTTGAAAATCCGACGACACTATTAAGAGGAGTACGGATTTCATGCGAGATATTAGCAAGAAAATTTGACTTTAATCTGTTGCTTGCTTCAGCCCCGATATTAGCTTTAATAAGGTCCTCATGAACCTGTTTCAATTTGGTAATATCGCGCGAAATCGTCAGAGCGCCCAAAACCTCGCCAGTATCACTCCGTACAGTAACTGATCTCGTTGACAGGTTCATGTAATGCCCGTCTTTATGTCTGAGTCTTAATTCGGTTTCAAAGAATCCATTATTCACAAGTGACTGTTCTCTTTTCAGCTGGTAATCCTGATCGTCAGGGTGAATGAGATCCTGCAGATTTAAATTATTAAAGGATTCTTTGTTATACCCGATCATTGAATAAAAAGCAGAATTGGTAAATTTCAGATTCCAGGATCTGTCGTAAAAAGAAATTGCATCATTGGCAGCTTGAACAAGCATTTCGTAAAACTTATCTGACTCAAAATGTTTTTTTGTTGTCAGTTCTTTTTGGATCGCCAGTTCTTCATTCGATTTCTGCAAGTCAGTATTGATAGTTGTAATCTGATTGTTTCTATCAATAAGTTCCTGGTTGACTTTTTTAAGTTGTAAAGAGAAAAATATTATTATGATACAAATTACTATAAGGAGAGCTAACAGAGTCAGAATAAGATGACTGGCCGGTTGTGATAATATAATTCCTGCCAACAAGCAAGACCATTCTTTGATAATCATAAATTTTTGTCCAAAGAATTATTAACATTCATAATTTTCAAAATTAAAGGAACTGTTATCCTCTGGAATATTTTTTGTCCAGATTTAAATTCAATAGTCTCTTCAAAAACTATAAATACCAGGTTCCTATTTTTATTCCGTTCCTAAATAAATGAATTTTGCTCAGTTTATACATGATATAACACAAATATAAATATTCGTAATGTCACTTCAACCTGAATATATAGAAAAAATGCTAAATTGCGGCCGTGTATTTTATATTTTCGGTTGCTCTGATTACAATGCTTAGGTTCTGGATTACAGGGAAAATAAGAAAAGTCAGTTAAAAGTCATATAGATAATCAGAGTACATAATTTAGCTGCGATGGAAAGAAATGATAGCCAGTTTTCAGGAGGCAGAAGATATAAAAACGATGATATAACAGTATATTGGAAACCATCGGCTTGTGTACATGCTTCCTACTGCTACAGGGAGCTTCTGGAAGTTTTTGATCCGAGCCGGAGACCCTGGGTTGACATGAATGGTTCCACAACTGAAAAAATTATTGAGGTTGTAAATTTATGCCCGACTGAGGCTTTGTCATGGAAATGGAATGATGAATCAAAAAACGATTCAGTAGGCAGTGACCAGCTTAACCATATTAAGTTCAGGAGACCTGAACTTATGAATTCTAATGAACAGGAAACGAAAGAACAGCCTGTTTCTGTAAAGATTATGGCGGATGGACCTATAGTGCTTAAAGGGAATTTTACACTGTCATATAACGGAACTAAAAAAGAAATTCATGATAGCATGATCTCTATCTGTCGATGCGGAGTAAGTGACCATATGCCTTTCTGCGACGGTCAACACAGGAAAGCCGGGTTTGTAGGTTAAATTATGTGATATGGACGATAGTAAAGAAAATAAATCCCAGGCAATAATTGAAGTTATTGATTTTGGACCTCTGAAAATCTCAGGAAATTTTTTGCTGAAAGACTTAAAGAGGGGGAATGAAGAATCTCCCGTGGAGGTAAAGCTTTGTATCTGCGGAAAATCGGGAAATAAACCTTATTGTGATGAATCACATAAAAACAAGTAGGTATTTTCTCTTTTAAAAGACTATTTCTGTATGAGCTAAAATTCGTATTATTAACTTAAAATGATATAGTTACACAATTATCTGGATACAATATGAAAACAGTTTTGTACTTTCTCATATGTAGCCCAGCATTGGTTATCTTCTTTTAATTGCCAGATCACCTCAGCAAGAGCCTCTTTTAAAAATTTCTTATCACAATTTGTCAATACCCATTTATGGGCCACAAATCTCTTATAACTTATGTCAAAAGTGTTGCCATAAAGATGAGGACTATTTGCTGACGCATTACCATTGGATCGTCTAAGACTCTTCATGTTATCACTTATTCTGGTCATTGAAGTTATGTAAAATCTGACCCCGGTCAGTCCTTTTTGTGAAGCTTTAGCACTTAATTTCTCGGCAATCTCATCTATAAGTATTTTGCTCTCCCGGGTAACACAAGGATAGCTGAATTTCATTTTTTCAACAATATAATAATTTCCGCTTTTTACTTTTACCAGTTTCCCTTCCGAGATCCTTTTCTTCAGTTCCTTTTCATCCTTACATACTTTTATTCCTGTTAATTTTGCGGCTGCTGAATATTCTACAATTTTGTCATTCAGTTTCCTGCTGAACTCCTTCTGTTTATAATCCAAGCACTTTGTACTAAAGTAACCGGAATGAGGATACTTTCTTCCTCTCCTGATCAGGGAAACAGTAACCAAAATTATAATAATAACAAAAAAGATAACAGACAGGAAAAGGAGACTCGACTTCTTGAATTTCATTACCAGGACTATTCTACTTGTTCTCAGGGTTTAAAATCTTAGTTACCAGCTCAGCAGCTTCCCTGAAGGATATGGCTGCAAATACAGCAAGTCCTGAATTATCAATTATCTTCTTAGCTTCTTCAGCATTTGTACCCTGTAGTCTTACAATTACAGGAACTCTGATTTCTCCAATCAATTTGTAGGCTTCGACAACCCCAATGGCCACCCTGTCGCATCGTACAATTCCACCAAAGATATTAATCAGGATTGCTTTTACAGCCGGGTCCTTAAGAATAATGCGAAAGCCTGCTTCAACAGTCTTTGGATTGGCGCCGCCACCAACATCCAGAAAATTTGCAGGCGAGCCGCCTGAAAGCTTTATAATATCCATTGTAGCCATTGCCAGTCCTGCACCATTTACCATACATCCCACATTCCCATCAAGTTTTACGAAGTTCAGATTATGGTTTCCAGCTTCTACATCAACAGGATCTTCTTCATTAAGGTCTCTCATTGCAAGAAGTTCAGAATGCCGGAATAATGCGTTGTCATCAAGAACCAGCTTGCAGTCAACTGCCAGTATCCTGTTATCGCTTGTTTTCAATACCGGGTTTATTTCAAGCAATTGAGCATCACAGCTAATATATGTTTCATAAATTCCAGCCAGAAATTTCTGCATATTTTTAAATGCCAATCCCGACAATCCGAGCTTAAAAGCTATAAACCGGGTCTGAAATGGCTGAAGACCGGTCGATGGATCTATTTCCTCCGTAAAGATTTGATCAGGTGTTTTTTCAGCGACTTCTTCGATTGACATACCGCCTTCAGGGGAATAAACAACTATATATCTTCCGCTGTCCCTGTTAAGAAGTATGCTGATATAAAATTCCTCCGTCTCACATTCACCTTTATAATAAACATCCTGTGCAATAAGAACTTTATTTACCTTTTTCCCTTCAGGACCAGTTTGATGAGTTATCAATTGCATACCCAGCATCTGACGGGTAATTCTTCCAACATCTTCTAAGGATTTTGCAATCTTGACTCCACCACCTTTGCCTCTTCCTCCGGCATGAATCTGTGCTTTTACAACGTAAAACTCAGAACCGAGTTTTTCATGAAGCTGCTCTGCAATTGTAACAGCCTGTTCAGGAGTTTCTGCAATAAAACCTTCCTGAATGTCAACATTGTAAGCTTTTAGCAAAGACTTACCCTGATATTCATGAACATTCATTTTTTACGAATTTAATTTAATAATTGCCTCTTATTCCCGTAAATCACTGATCACAAAATAACAACAATTAAGAGATTAATTAGTTATTTTCGCATAAAAAAGAATGCGTAAGCTTCTCAATAGTGAACTTGAAAGAAAGACCATAGAGCAATTTAAAAGAACTGAAAAAAACCCTTTTATTATTGTCCTCGATAATGTCAGAAGCCTCAGCAATGTGGGTTCAATTTTCAGGACTGCGGATGCCTTCCTGACAGATGCAATATACCTTTGTGGGATAACATCTTGTCCTCCCCACCGGGAGATTCAGAAGACTGCTCTCGGAGCTACTGAATCGGTAACATGGAAGTATTTTACTACGACAATTGAAGCAGTAAAAGAACTTAAAGGGAAGGGTTATAAAATTATTGCAATTGAACAGGCTGAAGGTTCAACTGAGCTACAGAATCTTCAAATTGAAAAAAGACAGAAATATGCCCTGATTTTTGGACATGAGGTAAACGGAGTAGATCAGGAAATTGTCAATATTTGCGATCATTGCGTTGAAATACCACAATTCGGGACAAAGCATTCATTCAATATAGCAATTAGCGTAGGGATTGTGTTGTGGGAGGTGAATAAAACTCTCATGAAGGGCCAGTAAGTTTCTACTCACCTACACGATTCTACCCTGTTTTTTTGCCCCCCTTCCCCTTTAGGGGTGGGGGGCGAATTATAAAATAAAAAAAAGGGACCCTTGCGAGTCCCTTTTTAATATATTATAAGTCTTTAGATTATTGTACAGTTGATTTAAAAGTATCATCATTGAAGAACTTTGCAAACTCAAGGTCAGTTTTTGCATAAGCTTTCCAATCAGCTTTAAATCCGATAGCTTCGCGAAGATTGCTCAGCATATAATTCCTGTCGTCAAGACGGGCGCCGATAACAGCTTTCAGGTAAGAAGGCTTTCCGCATTTGCAGAGGTCCTTCATTCCATCAAGCATCTCTTTTGCTTTGTTTACATCACCTTTCAGATAAAGAGCAAGAGCATTATTATAAGATGGCTCTGTTCCAAAGTTATTAACTGCTTTGTCATATTCGCCTTTGGTAATTGAAATAACACCAAGGCCCCATTTTGATTCAGGAGTTGCTGCTGTCATTGAATTGAAATACTCTTCAGCTTTTGCCATGTCACCTTTTACAAGTGCACCGAATCCAAGATTATTCTTGACCACGTCATTATTCTGAATAGCTTTAGCTTTTTCAAATTCGGCAATTGCTTCGTCAGTCTTGCCCAGAGCCATAAATATGCAACCTGTATTATTCTTGGCACGGATACATTTCGGGAAATTTTCCTGGGTTACCTGATAGAATTTAAGTTGTTCGTTTGGATCAGTTGTAAGTGTAGCAGCGTGAAGCATTTCCTCAAGACCAAGTACTTTTGGGTCTGATTTCATTTGGGCCAGGATCTGCTCATCAGAACGGCCGGTAACGTCAACATTAACTGCAAGTTTTGATCTCCTAAGTTTTGGAAGGATGTCAGTTTTAAGAACTTCAAATGCTGCACTCATGTTTTTAATCTCTTTCTCACGAACATCGGGATCAGAATACATTGAGAGAACACGGAGGATAAGTTCTTTATCCTGCATACTTGATTTTTCTACTTCTGACTTAAATCCATCCCAGTCTTCAGGGGTTGTTTTTTCATTAAAGAATCCATCAGCTTTGGCTGCTTCAATTTTGGTGAATTCTTTCTTGATGAATTTGTCAGCTGTTTTTCCTCTTTTTTCTGATAAAGGTGTATTAATTTTCAGTGAACCATCAGGTGATGCATAAGAACTGACTTCCGTAGATTTCAGCTGACGACTTGGATCGACACTTACTGATTTAATATATTCCTTAAGGAGTGCAATATCTTCAGCTTTAATTTCTTTATTGCTGATTTCTGCCTGATTTATAGGGTAATGAATATCTGCCAACTTGCTCTCAGGATTAACCCTGATATAATTGTCTTTCATTATAATTGTTCTTCCCATTTTATCAACAAGTGTTGAAGTAGCAATTACACCATCAGCAATTTTAACAGGCTCAAAATCAAGATTTTTCTTGCCTCTTACAGCTTTTAATCTCAGAACAAGTTCTGACATTTTCATAGCATCCTTATAAGGGATGGAACTGGTATAAGTAAAATCGCCGCCAGTTGTGGTAATTACCTTGTTATTAGCCTGAACACTTTCACCCTGAAGAACCTGAACTTTATCAAAAGCAGTTTCGCCACCGGTATAAGTGAGAACTGGAGTAGCAGTAACAGTTGTCTTCTTATCAAAGTACTTGGCGGGGAAGGTACCTTTAATTGTTACGGTAACCATACCAGCATGTGTTTCAAGAACTTTTGGAGTAACCTCATACTTAACCAAGTTGGAGTTTTTCTTCATCTTATTCAAACCGCTGCAACCTGTCATAACAGCTGCGGCCAGGATAAGGATAAAATAGCTTCTGAATTTTTTCATAGTTTAAAAGTGTTATTTGTTTATGATTGTGTTTGTATGTTTATAGTTAACAATATAATATATTTTTACTATCGCAAGTACAAATTTAAAATAAATTAGTCAAATTTTAAGCAATACCTTCCAAATAAAATGACTCTTGGTAATGATTAACAACATATTAAAAATCTCTACCTGTCCCTTCTTTATATAAGTTTTTAAAAAGAATTCCAAGATATATTTATTTAAATTCTCATATAAAAGCTTAAACAAAATACTCAAACGGAATAATGATAAATCACTTATTATATGAATATTCCGTTCCACCACAAATGTTCATCATTTAAAATGCATAATAATTACAAAACTCCTTGAAATAGTTACATTATTCACACTTTACAGAATTCAGGTAATGTTTAAATTTCTTTCTTCTTAATGAATGTCCCGATGTTTTCCTGAGGCTTTATAAAATTACTTTATTCAGACCAACAGGGAAATCATCGAAAAATATTGTATCAATAACCCTGGAATAATGACTTTCATTTTCAACAAAATCTATATTATTAACATCCAGAATAAGATATTTGTTCTCGGGGTTTTGCTTAAAAAATGAAAAATAGCTGTCCTGAATCTTCTGAAGATATTCTTTAGTTATCAATTTTTCATAGTTTCGGCCCCGTCTTTCAATATTCTCCAGTAATCTTTCTGGGTTAAGATGAAGGTATACATAGATATCAGGCTTGGGAAGAGATCCGTATATAATGTAGAAAATCTGTCTGTAGAGATTATATTCTTCACCTGTAAGAGTAGAAGCCGCGAACACAAGTGATTTCATGAAGTAGTAATCAGCTATTGAAAAAGACTTAAAAAGATCCTGAGGCACCAACTCTTCCTTTAGTTGCTTATATCTGCTTGCCAGGAAAGAAAGTTCAAGCGGGAAAGAATATTTTTCCGGATCACTATAGAATTTTGGAAGAAAAGGATTATCTGCAAAATGCTCGAGGATGAGTTGCGCATTGAATTGTTCTGCTATTCTTCCAGCCAGGGTAGTTTTCCCGGCACCGATATTCCCTTCTATAACTACATAGTTGTACCTGATCTTCATCCCGGACTGCAATTGTTATTTCAATTAATCAAATTTATGCATTGGAATCGAAACAACAATAAAAATGCCGGCTTTTAGAAGCCGGCACATAAATTATTTATTCTGATTTTGTTCAGGATTTCTTTTTTCCGGTTCAGGACGAGGCGGCCGGGGAAGCAATTCTTTTCTTGATAATTTGATCTTACCCGTTTTAGGATCTATATCGATTATTTTAACTTCGATTTCCTGTCCTTCCTTTAGTACATCTTCTACTTTATCTATCTTCCTCCACTCGATCTCTGATATATGAACCAGCCCGTCTTTATTTGGAAGTATTTCAACGAATGCTCCAAACTGGACAATAGTTTTTACTTTTCCTTTATAAATCTGGCCTACTTCAGGAACCGTGACAATTTTTTTCACCCAGTCAAGAGCTGCTTTTATCACTTCGGCATTCTCTCCAAAGATATTAACATCACCATGGCCATCAACCTCTTCTACAATTATTGTAGCACCTGTAACGCGCTGAATCTCCTGAATTACTTTTCCGCCTGGACCAATCAGGGCGCCTATCAATTCTTTTGGAATTGTAAGCATCTCGATTCTGGGTGCATGAGGTTTAAGTTCCGGACGAGGCTCGGAAATAGTCCGGTTCATAATTTCCAGAATATGCAATCTGCCGGCTTTAGCCTGATTAAGGGCCTTTGTAAGGATCTCAACTGAAAGTCCGTCAACCTTAATATCCATCTGTGTAGCAGTTATCCCATCGCGTGTTCCTGTTACTTTAAAATCCATATCGCCGAGGTGATCTTCATCACCAAGAATATCTGAAAGAACAGCGTATTTTTTAGTACTCTTGTCTGATATCAAACCCATTGCTATGCCGGATACAGGCTTCTTCAGCTTTACACCTGCGTCCATAAGAGCCAGTGTGCCTGCACAAACAGTTGCCATTGAAGATGATCCGTTTGATTCAAGAATATCAGAAACAACCCTTATTGCATAAGGATTTTCGTCGTCAGATGGCATCATATTCTTAAGAGCACGGTGTGCAAGGTTTCCATGTCCGATCTCCCTTCTGCCTACTCCGCGATAAGCCTTTGCTTCGCCTGTTGCAAACGGAGGAAAATTATAATGAAGAGTGAATTTCTCTGTTCCCTTGTTCAGCACGTCGTCGATAATCTTTTCATCAAGCTTTGTGCCTAATGTAACTGTGGTAAGAGATTGCGTTTCACCCCTTGTGAAGAGAGCTGAACCATGGGTTGCCGGAAGTGTGTCTATCTCGCATATAATCTCCCTTATTTCATCAGGTTTTCTTCCGTCAAGACGAATATTATTATCCAGAACAAGTCTCCTGGAGGCCTCCTTCAATACATCGTGATAATATCTTTTTGCGAGAGTCTCATTAACAGGATTTTCTTCAGTATACTGTCCAAGGAAATCAGTAATTATAGCGTCAAACGAATCAATTCTTTTGTGTTTATCAGCTGTACAGGATAGTGCAGTCTCATAACATTTTGAGTAGGTTTCATCCCAAACTTTTTTCCTGAGATCTTCATCATTGGTTTCATGACTGTATGTACGTTTAACAGTTGTCCCAACTTCTTCTGCAAATTCCATCACTGCCTTGCAATGAACTTTTATAGCATCATGAGCAATTTTCAGCGCTTCCAGCATCTCCTCTTCAGAGACTTCCTTCATTTCGCCTTCTACCATCATTATATTATCGTAGGTTGCTCCAACCATAAGGTCAATGTCAGCCTCTTCCAATTGAGAAGCAGTAGGGTTTACAATAAATTTCTTATTTATCCTGGCGACCCGTACCTCTGAGATTGGTCCATTGAACGGTATATCGGATACAGCAAGGGCAGCCGATGCAGCAAGCCCTGCAAGAGCATCGGGGATAATATCCATATCGGCTGAAACCAGATTGATTGTAACAAAAGTTTCTGCATGATAATCTTCAGGAAAAAGAGGCCGCAGAACCCTGTCGACCAGTCTTGATACCAGAATTTCATAATCAGAAGCTCTTGCTTCTCTCTTCATGAATCCTCCCGGAAAGCGTCCTGAAGAAGCATATTTTTCTTTATACTCAACTGAAAGTGGCATGAAGTCAGTATCTTCTTTTGCCTCCCTGGCTGACACTACCGTAGCCAGTAACATTGTCTTCCCCATCTTCAATAAAACAGATCCGTCAGCTTGTCTTGCCATTCTGCCTGTTTCAAGGGTTATTGTTCTCCCGTCGCCGAGATCAATAATCTTCTCTTTTATTGTAAACATTGTACGTATGATTTATGTATATTGAAATTACAAAATAACCTAAATAGTATGAAAAAAGGCAATTCAAGATTGCCTTTTTTTGTCTATTTACGTAATTTCAACGCTTTTATGATTTCACGATACCGACTGATATCTTTTATTTTAAGGTAGTCTAATAACCTTCTTCTTTTCCCAACAAGTTTGATAAGCGCCTGCTGAGTACTGAAATCTTTTTTGTTCTTCTTAAGATGTTCTGTAAGATGATTGATCCTGTATGAGAATAATGCAATCTGGCCTTCTGCAGTACCGGTATCGATTTCAGATGTTCCAAAGGTTTTG
>PMIL01000049.1:11076-11702 GCA_003157075.1 Bacteroidales bacterium
TTTAAAAAGTTCTTAAAATAATTCTTTTTATCTAACTAAACTCATAAAGCAAAACTTATTGATTTTCTTCGTTTACCCCTTACCCTAAAGGGTGCGAAGAACCGAGCCCAGCTTTGCTGGCGAGCTCGGCGCAGCCAAAATCAATTTCTCCCTTCAGGGCCGGGGTGAAAAACTGATTTTCAACCGCAATGAATTCTTTGTTCCGTGAAGTATCGTCTTCATTTTCTATTTTTACAGTCACGAATTAGTGCAAAAAATTACTGCTTCACATTCATTAATAAGATGTGATTATGACATTAAAAGTTGCGTTGAATTGTGTTATCAGTCAATTATTTGTCAAAGAAAATCGACCGTTCGTCAAAAGAACTGCAGTAATAATAAAAAAGGAAGGTCAACACTTCCATCGTCTGTCATTCTATTTTTATGGTTCCAAAAGGAGTTCTTCATGATTCCTTAGCATTTTACCCTGACTTATTATTTTACTGCCAATGCGGCAATCAAGGCATTTTCTTTTTTTGCAATACTCATTTCTGAGTTGTAAAAGCGCCTGTGAATAGAAAGCTGATTCTGCAAATACCCCTGCAGTTTTCCATTCTGATGTAATGACATTCACTTCAGGAGTTATT